>DAOWNS010000182.1 GCA_030642465.1 Candidatus Thorarchaeota archaeon
AGATTTGGTCAGATATTTCATTATAATATCCTCTTTATTTTTAAAATGGGAAACATCCTACTTTTTCTATGGTTAATTTTCCCCAAAGCCTCAACCATCCGCTTAAGAAACTCCTCAATACCGCTGTTATCATTGGTTTTGGTCTCATCATCGCCATATGGTCAGTACGTGGACCTGCGGACCGTGCGGCAAAACTGGATCCTCTAGACAGTCTCAAACAGTATATCTACGTCGAAGAGCAGCGCGAATACAAGAATCTCTTGCCTCGGATAGCTCTTCTATTGGGCACTTACAAGATTGTCGTGTGGACCTTAGGCATCAGCATGCAGACCCTGCTAGGCACTGCCATGAGCTCTGGCTTCATTGCCATTATTGCGATTGCGCTCTGGACTCCCATAGATGCCCTTCTCAATTTCATAGGACCAATATTGTTTCTGTATGGCCTAACAAAGATACTGCTCAGCGGCTCACAAAAGTTTCAGGAATTTGTAGTTCGTGTTGGCGGGAAATTCTTTGGACCCTTTGGGGCATTGGCAACACGCAATGTTAAACGGAATCCTGTAAGAAACGCGGCACTCGTCTTTACCGTGGCCCTCATAGTGTCTTACGGCGTATTCAGCGTAGGCAGCTTGTTTGCAGAGCAGGATCGGCTTGAAAGGACCAACCTTTACTACGTGGGTTCTGACGTTAGCGCATCATTCCTCGCTGAATCGAACATGACGGAAATCCAGGAGTCTGTGCGGAGTTTTGAGGGCGTTACAGACCTGACCGTTGAATACTGGCTCACGATGACAAGCTCTCGAGGCGGGGTTGACGTCAAGGGAATAGACCCCGTGACTTGGACGGATGCGGCCTTCTACGAAACTAGCTGGTTTTCCGGTGCGGTTCTATCAGACGTTCTTTCAAACTTCACTGGCAACAAGATCATCTTGTCAGTTTCTTTGGCAAGACAGCTAGAACTTCGTGTTGGAAACTCCATAACTCTCAGGGGAACCGATGCAAGTGACCTCCACAGGATGGACATTGTGGCGTTGATCGGTTATGTGAGTCCAATAGAGGATATGATGGCTGATAGGGTCGGGGAGTTTGCCTTCAGTGGAACCTATCCTTCGTACGTGCCCTCCGAATACCTCAAGGACACTGGCCTCGAAGATATATCGACTGGGCATCTGTTGATGAAGATAATCCCAAGTTCAAACGGTACGCTCCTTGAAGAGGAAATTTCCGCCGCGTTCCCCAATGTTGTTGATACGGACTCCACAACGACAAGAGCTGCGGCATCGCAAGAGAACACGTTCGAGGTGGGTGGGATCCGTGCACGCTGGGTAGGTATCCTGTTCGGTGGCGTGCTTGCTGTCGTTGGAACCCTGCTAATAGTAGGGCTTACCCTAAAAGAAAAGGAGTATGAAACCACGCTTCTTGGCGTAAGAGGGTTCACTCGCGGACAAACCTTCAAGGTGCTCGCGGGCGAAGTATTGGTGATGGTTTTGTTCTCCCTTATGCTCGGCCTGCTCACTGGCTTCATCCAGCTATTTGGTGATATTGCCAATGTGAGCGAGAGCACTCAGATATTGGTCAGGCCGCAGATTGTCCTGTCACCGCTTGCCATCCTTGGCATGGCGGGAATTTCGATTGCTGTCTTGATATCAGCTCTCATACCAGTACTAATGACATCACGATTTACGGAAGACAAGGTGGACGTTCTACGCGAATGAGGTGTAAAAAATGGTAAGCTATATTCAATGTGACGACTTGATGAAAGTTTTCAAGCTCGGTAACCTAGAAGTACAGGCGCTTCGGGGTCTCTCGATGAAGATCGAACAAGGTGAAATGATTGCAATAGTCGGACCCTCGGGGTCAGGCAAGACTACGCTACTGAATATCATTGGAGGTCTCGCCAGAGCAACAGCTGGAAAGACCTGGATTGCTGGTCGAGATATCACTAATGCGAGTAACGCTGAGCTAGGCAAGCTGAGGCAAAAGGTTGTTGGGCATATCTTCCAAACACTCAACCTCATTCCAACGCTGACCGCGTACGAGAATGTGGAGCTTCCAATGCTTGCAGTCAATACACCTGCAAACGAACGGAAGAAACGGACCACGGACCTTCTCGAACGTGTTGGTCTAACTCTTCGAGCAAAGCACAAACCCGATGAGCTCAGCGGCGGTGAAAAGCAACGCGTCGCGATTGTTTCAGCACTTGCGAATGACCCACCAATTCTCATATGTGATGAACCGACTGGCGATTTGGATACTGAAACGGGGGCCAAGATAGTGCGATTCCTTCACGAGGTCAACAAGGAGATGGGCAAAACGGTGCTCGTTGTTACACACGATCCCGCCATTGCGAGACAGACTGATAGGATCTATCGCATTATGGATGGCACAATCATATCCATGCAGAAGCCAAGCGAATCTGCAGCGGCTAGTGCCGCCTTGATGGCGCAAATGTACAAGGACCGACTAATAGAAACCAACATTGAGATCTCAGGCCTTCAGCTCATGTATAAGAAACAAAACATTGACGCGGCAAATTTCGCTGAGCGCTGGAACAATCTCAACCAAACTAAGCATTTCATTGAGCAGGAACTGCATCGAATGGGTTTCTAGTAGTGTTCCAGATAGCTATAGCACGGCCTCAATGTACCCTACGCCCCGATGACGTAGATTCGCAGTGACATCTGTTTGCCATATTCAGCCATTTTCTTTCAAAACACTCTATTTGTTATCTTCAATGATTCTGAGAATCTCTGCTTCAACGGTCTTCTCGACCTTGGGCCTCGTCTTGATTCTGCCCACTTCTTCTCCAGAGCTATTGAAGATAATGATAGTCGGACTACTTGTTACTCTTAGCGTTTCAACTTCTCTTGGACTAGGCGGAATCGCCCAGTTCCTACCCGGGTTCATTCTCTTTTCCTGCCAGGAGGGCTTTGTCATTCCCCCGAGAGCACGAACCTTCAGCCCTATCTTTTCTTCTAGGAGAGCAAGCACAGGTATGGCTCTGCGCGAGTCACCGCACCAGTTTGCGAAGAGGGCTACAATCTCGTGGTCGCTCGCGTGTATCTTCAGTTTCTCAACAATGTCCATGTCAAGTTCATAGCTATCACGCTGTCTAACGAAACCGCCACGATAACCTGCAGGCATTCTGTCGATATACTGATTTATAGTCGGAGCGTTTCTTGTTACGTCATTGAGTGTTGGCATTGGGTTCACCTCAATTGTTTGCATTTCCCACAATTCTCCTTAATAGCTCTGACTTAGCTCCCTCTCAATCCGCGCAGACAATATCGCTGCCTTTTTCAGCTTTCACTGATTGCAGTGGAGCCATCTGAATAATACGAATCATCTTCTTCAGATCCAGACTATGCCGTTCTTCAGTTTCCTTAAGGTGCAATAGAAGCAGCTCTGCAATCGGGTCTTTGATTTCGGCAAGTGCTTCCCCATAAAGGTCAGCCATCATATCCTCTTCCTGAACAAGGTTGCCAATCATCCTTTCCAACTTGACCCTGTCCACGTAGCGCTGTATCTTTGCGGACCATGTATCACACGGAGCAGTCGTTAGCATTTCTGTCATGCCTTCCAAGAACTTCACATGCTTCCAAGTATCTAGGCGAAGTTCCATACAGACGAGACGAACTGCAGTTTCCCCAAAGCTCTCTTCTGCCTCAATGAGCATGTCGAGGGTGCGCTTTTCCACCTTGATTTGCTTTTCTAATATTGCGAGGAGTTTGTCGTTGTTTGTCATAATAAGTACCCCAAAAAGAATTACACTATTAACTATAGTAAAGCGTCTTGCTTTTAAGCCTATCTTTTGGGGTCGAGATTGGACTAGTCGGGATGAATGAGTCCACGGCAATCAGAATGATCGAATAGTTGGTCCTTTTCGTACTCATTGCCCAGGAATTGGTTTATCATGAGTGCTGCGTAATTGCCAGTTCCTGTTGCCATTGCCACTTGCTGTGTTATCGGGCGACAGTCGCCTGCGGCCCAGACTCCTTCTTTGTTGGTCTTACCACGCTTGTCCGTGAGAATGTTCCCTCGTTGATCCACTTTCACTCCAATCTGCTGTGCAAGCTCAGACCTTGGAATTGCTACATGAGACACAAAGAAGACATTCGCTCGCATCTTTACACCATTTGTTAGGATGATTGACTGGGCTTTACCCGGTCGCGGGAAACTAATCGATTCGATTGTGCCTTTGACCCATTCGAAAGGTGATTTGTCTAGTTTGGTGAGATCCTGATCCTCTATCGGTGCATAGGCATCTTCGGTCATGAGTATGCGAATCTTCTTAGCAAACCTTGTCAATGCGTTGGCAACATGAAGAGCGCTGCCCACAGTCCCAGCATTGACCACTAGAACATCCTTACTCTTGTATTTCGGTGCCTCGC
>DAOWNS010000270.1 GCA_030642465.1 Candidatus Thorarchaeota archaeon
ATCCCACCCATAGAGTAGTGCTGAGTTGGCACCACTGGGATGGGCTCTTCGATTGGGTCCACTCCTGCAAAGTCAATGCTAATGTCCCTAATTCCGGGAAGACGCTCTTTAATCTTAGCCGCGCCCAGATGGGTCAGATCTAGGTGAACGTACCCACCTTCAAAGCCTCGACCCTCATTAATCTCAGTCTGTATCGCTCGCGCAACTATGTCGCGTGGTGCAAGTTCCATCTTCTTAGGAGCGTATTCCTTCATGAATCGCTCTCCCTTGGAGTTGAGAAGATATCCACCCTCACCTCTTGCACCTTCTGTTATCAGAATGTTTGAGCCCTTCAATCCAGTCGGATGGAACTGAATGAACTCCATATCCTTCAATGGCACTCCAGCTCTCAACGCCAAGCCACAGCCATCACCCGTGTTGATGAGAGCGTTTGTTGATCGTCCATAAACCCGACCAAAGCCTCCTGTGGCAAGTATCACAGCCTTAGCTCTGATGCCAAGCACCTTGCCTGTAGCAATCTCAAGAGCGGTGACTCCCACAATCCGGTCTTCTGTCCTAACAAGTGAAGTTACGAACCACTCGTCATAGAACTTCACGCCGCTTCTCATTGCTTGCTCGAAAGTTGTGTGGAGAAGGTTGTGCCCCGTGCGGTCCGCAGCGTAGCATGTTCGTGGATATGCTGCTCCACCAAAAGGCCTCTGTGCAATTTTTCCATCCTCGGTCCTTGAGAAAGCTGTACCCCATAGCTCGTTTTCGATGACAGCTGACGGGGCATTCTTGGCAAGAATCTCGACGACATCCTGATCGGCTAGATAGTCGGACCCCTTGACAGTATCGAAAGCATGTGATTCCCACGAGTCTTCAGCACTCATGGCTGCATTAATTCCACCCTGTGCGGCTACAGAGTGCGACCTGAGAGAATGCACCTTTGTCACGACTGCGACATCGTGAGTGTCAACAATCTCAATTGCGGCTCTTAAGCCAGAGAGCCCTGCGCCGATAATCAATACATCGTGCTTGAGTTTCACCAATGCGTCTCTCCTCGCCTCGGAATCACTCCGAGCAATACAATTCATGTGCAGTTGTAGTATAAGGAGCTTTTTCTGGCGGAGCTAAACTACACCATCTTCATTGGATCAAGTATCTTGTCCAAATCGCCATCAATCTCGAGTTTCATATCAAGCAAGGTTTCTCTAATCGTCTTTCCGGATGAGTGAGCTGCTTTCGCCACCTCTGAAGCCTTGTCATATCCTATGATGGGTGTCAAACGTGTCACGACCATAAGACTCCGTTCCAGCTGTATTTTGATGTGGTGAGTGTTTGCATTCAAACCTTCAAGGCAGTGTTTCACGAAGGACATGATGCCATTAGATAGAATGCGAACCGAGTTGAGAAGGTTCACAATCATCACCGGCTTTGCGACATTCAGGTCGAGCATGCTTCCGAATCCCTCTGCCAAAGCAATTGTGGAATCATTACCCATAACCTGCAGAGAAACCTGAATCAACGCCTCTGCCTGAGTGGGGTTGACCTTTCCGGGCATTATCGATGAGCCGGGTTCGTTCTGTGGCAATAGCAATTCGCCCAAGCCGGCACGTGGGCCGCTACCCATCCAACGGACATCATTAGCCATTTTGATGCATGCTAGTGCCAGTTGACGTAGAATCCCGCTCATAGCTACAAGCTTGCTGTGTGAAGCAATCCCTTCAGCCTTGACTGGATTGATTCTAATTGAACGTCCTGCGAAGTCACTGAGATATCTTGTCACTCGCTCTGAGAATCCTTTGGGTGCGTTGAGCCCGGTTCCTAGGGCAGTGCCACCAATGGGAACCACAGCAAGTTCGTCAAGGGTGCTGCTCAATGCCTTGCGGACCTCACTGAACTGTCGATGATAGACCTCAAACTCCGTAGAGAGGGGGATAGGTACTGCGTCCTGAAGATGAGTCCGTCCAACCTTTACGATGCCTTCGAATTGTTTTATTTTCTGTCCAAGTGCACGAATCAGTGTTTCAATGGAAGGCAACAAATCAACACTGATTGCTTCTATCGCCGCTAAATGCATCGCTGTCGGAATTACGTCATTTGAGGACTGACCCTTGTTGACGTGGTCATTTGGATGAACAGGCGATTTCATTCCCTTAGGATGCCCCAAGATTTCATTCGCACGATTAGCGAGAACTTCATTCATATTCATATTAGTCTGAGTTCCAGAACCAGTCTGAAACACATCGATAGGAAACTGATCTAGGAATCGCCCCTCATCCAGCAGTTCGTCTACAGCCTGAAGAACAGCATTCCCCAAGTCCTCATCTAAGTCAGCACTCTCCATGTTTGACAACACGCACGCCTTCTTCACCTTGGCGAGTGACAGGATGAATCTCCGAGAAAATCGCAGACCGCTTATCTGGAAATTCTCAACTGCGCGCTGTGTGTTGATTCCCCAGTAGGCATCAGTAGGAACATCAAGTTCTCCAAGCGCGTCCTTCTCTGTGCGGGTCTTTTTCATCCAGTTTCCTCCTCGTTGTGTTATCCTGTAGAGCCATTACAATGTCAAGTCATTCACAACATCCTGGAGCAGCGCCCTATCCGTTTCGTGGTCTCTGAGTCTGCTGTTCTTGGGCAAAGCCAAGCCCGATGCTAGATCGGGGAGTTCTGACTTGTAGAACAGGCCAACTGGTATTCTATCTCCAAACTCGAACGATTTCTCCAAGGCAAGCATCTTATTCGTTGGGTCGTGTCCTTCCTCCTGCAACGAGTACGCCCGTTCATTGTAGAACTTCCATGTGAGCTTTCGATTCCATGTTTGACACGGTTGGAGAATATCTACAACTGCAAAACCCTTGTGCCGTACTGCTTCAACCATAAGCGTCACAAGATCCTTCTGATTTCCTGAGAATCCACGTGCCACATAGGTTGCGCCTCCAACAATTGCAAGAGCAACAGGATTGATTGGCCACATCGGAGCACCTGGAGGAGGAGGGGAAGTATTCGAAACATATCCTCGCTGTGCCGCTGGTGAGAATTGACCCTTGGTGAGCCCCATTACACCATTGTTGTGAATAAGGACAGCCAAGTTGACGTTGCGGCGGGCAGCATGTATGAAATGGGAAAATCCCTCACCTAGACCATCGCCGTCCCCAGTGTTCACAATGACCTTAAGGTTTGGATTAAC
>DAOWNS010000120.1 GCA_030642465.1 Candidatus Thorarchaeota archaeon
AGGTCTGCTCCGTGGCATATTGCATTCACCGCACTATCCCGCAAGACTAGAAACGGCAGATGGCTAAGTGCGAACTCAATCGGAAGGACGTATTTCCTCAGCTCTGTTTCATCACCATCATCTTTCCAGAAATGATAAGCATCCTTGAGGTCATATAGGCTGCAGAGATGGTCGTCTTCTCTGAATGAACCTACTCGTGTCCGTCTGAGTTCTCTCATATGGCCTCCCATGCCGAGCGCTTCGCCGATATCAAAGCAGAGCTTTCTGATGTAGGTGCCTGCTTGACAGCCAACTCTGGACAAGGTCAGACGCCCACTAATCTCGATAATTTCGTTGTAATAGACCTCTCTCACCCGGAGCACTCTCTTGACGGCGGACCTCAAAGGTGGTCGTTGGTAGAGCTTTCCAGTGAATTCCTTGACCACGCTGCGGATGGCGTCTTCTGAAGCTTCCTTGTGGAGTTCTAGAATGCAGATATACTCCTTTCCTGCAGGGAGCAGAGCCTGCATCACTTTCGTAGCCTTGCCAATACCCATAGGCAAGATTCCAGTAACTGCGGGGTCAAGTGTGCCTCCGTGGCCCACCTGGTCTGCATGAAGTATATTCCTCACCCACGTTGCAATCTCATGACTCGTGGGTCCAGCTGGCTTGTCCAGATTGACTACACCGTTCTTCAGCAGATACTCCATCGGAAGTGTGTCAAGTGATTCAAATCCGTAGTCTGGATTGGTAGTAGCCTTCGCCTTCTGCATAACTTCCCTGGGCTGATCCGCAGGAAGTCGTCCTGACATTAACAGATCACTCCCTGCTTAGGCCACTTAGGTTGAGAGTCGAATCTTGCCACGGAACTTCTCTATGAGTCCTGCGTCGGTAAGAGCTTTCTCAACTACTTCATCCTCAGCACCTTTCTCAATCTGGATTGTAGTATCTATGGGTTCCAGATGACGGATGTTGCAGCTTCGCCTACGCACCCCGTTGATATTCTTGGGTCCAGTGATTAGCACTTGGCTTCCCTCGAGCTGGTCTATTACTACGCAGTAACTTCCCGCTTCACGGCCCATTGTCTTTACGCATATCCTGCCAATTTCATATAGATTCTTCATTGTCGGTACACCTCACCTTGTCTTGGGTCTGCCTCAAAGTCACCTCGGGGCTTCATCCCTGCGGACTGGGAGAACATGATTTGCGACAAGTGATGGCAATATCAGCATTGCGCTTTGAACGCAATCACTCAGTTGTGTCGCTAGATTGCTCCAAAAACGTTTCAATGGCTGTTGTTAAAACCTTGATGACTCCCTGAAGGTCATACTTCTCCGTATTCAAGACCAAATCATAGATGGATTGGTCCGAGATATCGACTCCGTAGAACTCCAAGTAACGTTCCTTTTCACTTGCTTCTCGGTTGAGAGTTTCGCGGCGCGCATGCTCAAGACTTACTTCATCTCTCTCTGCTATTCGTTTCACCCTCGCATCTACTGAAGCCGTTAGGAGTATTTTGAAGCCAGCGAAATCTCCAGCCATCCATCCAGCGAGTTGCCCATCAAGTAACACGTTTCCCTTCATGGCTGTTGTCTTCAATAATGCATCAAGCTCTCTGTCGATGCTCTCATCATCCTCAGCAACTATGCTAAACTCTTCTAACGTGAGACCTCTCTTTTTGGCGAGTTCTCGGAAGATTACACCTGCAGAAACTCGTTTGAGGTCGAATCTTTTTGCTACAATGTCTGCTACCGAGCTCTTTCCAGTGCCATGTAGTCCGCCTATTGTAATGACCCGTTTCATAGTGATCGCCCGTAGAATATCTTGAGCCTGCATGACCGTGAATTATTCTCGCCTACGCTAGCTCGTGTTTAATAATCTACTCCATTAAAACACTGATTCATCGACGGAGTACTTGATGAATGCCACTGGGTGCGAATAACAGCACCAAAGCTCTATTCTTCGCGGGTCTGCTTAATGATGCCGCGTCTGACTGCCTTGGACGACACCTTGCCTCCGTAGGGGCGATTGGGTCTCTTTGATGAACGGCTTGCTCTGCTGCTCCGACCATGTTTTGCTTCTCTTGGAAGCATCATCTTCTTGCCAGTTATTGCGCATGTTCCTGGTGTCCGATAGAATTTTTGACGATGGATAACGAGTCGTCCACCCGGAGTCTTCACTGCGCGATTTGCTCTTCCCCTTGTGAGTTCGCTAGGTCGAGGCATGGTTTATCACCTAATCTTTGGCAACTTCTTCTCGCACGCTTGGTTATTCGCTTTTAAGCGAACCGGTCAATCCAAGTGTATCGTGTGGTCCGTGATGCCCAGCTTTATGCAGCTAGGTTGTCATGATTTGTGTACCCATTATTCTCTGAAGGATTGAAGACAATCCAAGACCTGTTAGCATGTAGAATGCCATGTATGTCATCCCAAAGCCGCCCGGTACGGACGTGCCAGCAATGCCTGTGAGGAAGAAAGCGTCGAATGGGAGTATTGCCACAATCGTGTAATCCCCAGAATAGAAACTTCTTAGAACCCAGAAGATGAACATGAATGGAATCATGAATATCAGCGATGGTTTGCATCGCGCAGTCATCGAGCTCCGTTGGATTCTATCGATGTAGGCCTTTCTGCGTCGGACCTTGCGCAGGAGCTTTTCGTTTCCGGTCTTGTTCGCTTCCTGCTGCATCTTCTGATACTGCTTGATCTCCTGCTGCTGCCTCTTGAGTCGACGCATATCGGTGAAGCGTCTCATTCCTAGATTGCTTATCGTAGAAGTTGTGACTGAAACCGCACCAATCAGAATGCCGGACCATGGCGGTGTCAGAAACATTGGAAAGTTCGTGGATAACCACAACACGAAATCTGTTAAGATGTCCTGCATCAAAGTCCTACTCCATTAGGGCACCTGCAAGCGCTTTTGCCGCCTCTTCAACCTTCCCTTCGCGATTCTTGATGATTCTAACTGTTGCACCAGTGATGGTTCCCACGGTCACTGCCGCCGCTCTGCACATTTCCTGGTGTGTTTTGACCTCGTCAATCATCTGGACATCGCGTGTGCGAGTTTCATCAGAGCTTCGACGGCTTGCGATGTTCTCAGGGTCTGCCTCGACCAGAACCACGGTCTTTGGTTGAACTGCTCGAACAACCCATTCAGGGAGTCCAATGAGGTATCCATTATCTGTTTGGATTAGCGTATGTGTATCAACGATCACTCGGACGGATTTGGCTTTCTGGGCGATTGACTCACCTGCTTTTCTCTGGATCTCTCTTTGGAGAGCTGTAGTCAGCTTCCGCAGCTCATCACGGTTCTTGACAGTGCCCTGTGCTGATGCGACCTCAAACATCTCCGTGCCAAAGTTGAGAAGAAGCACATCTTCACTATGTTTCTCCTTGACCAATTTTATAGCTGAGTTGATAACAGTTGTTTTCCCGACTCCTGGTATTCCAGTCACAATTACTGTGTTTCTTGATTCACTCATGATGAGGAAACTCCTGCATTCTCAGGGAACTGGTCGGTGCTCACGCTGTGGGTTTTATATTTGCTTCTATCAGATTTTCTCTCTAGACGCTGAACTGTGTCGCAGACTTACCCATCTCTTCGTGTGCTTTCCAAGCGGTTAACTTGAGTAATTCCAGCATCGTCTCGTGCCAGCTCAAAGAATGTTCTGGAGATATAGGCGGCTCTCTGTGCCTCGTCTTTTCTTCCCGCAGCAATGAGGCGTCTCGCTTGTTCCAGTCTAGCGACCCCCATTGCCTTGTAAACCGCGCGGGGATACTCGAACGTGCTGGCTTCGGGTGCTGATACTGTCTTTGGATGCGGAGTCGCTGTAATCGTTTCTTCCTTGGTCGGCGTTTCATGGGGCAATTCCCAGACCAGCGGCACTTTGGCTGCGGGTGGGCTATCTGTTTGTTGCTCAGGCTTTGGTTCCGAGGGTGCGACTTCATATCTTGATGAGGTGAAACTAGCGAACTGTTCGGCTGGTTCTCCGCGTGATAATTCAGGGGCTTCTGTTAGTGTGGGTCTGGGAGTCGAATCTGTACTGTTCGGCGTGACGTACGTAGACAATGCTCCCAACATTTTCCTCTCAGCGGCTTCTCTCGCTGGAGTTAGAGTTTCTTCGATTTTCATTGCATCCATGTCAGGGGTTTCGCGACTTGGCGTTCTTTTCCTTTCTCGAGCTCTTCTCATGAGTTCTGGTATCTCACTGGCTCGCACCATGCGCGTTTCGATAATGCCTGCCTTTTCCTTCTGGATGCCCACAGCATCAGCTCGTGCAAATGCCCTGCGAGCCTTCTCAAGTTCTGATTCAACCCTTGTGTACTTTGTCAATATAATGCGATCACGCGCTATCTGACTAGGGCGAACACACTCATCTCCACTCTCGATGGCATAGGAATCAGCTGTTTTGAGACTTGAATATGATGCTTCAATGACAGAATAGTACTTCTCGGCAGCAGCATTCAATCTCGTTGGAGCCAACACTGAGCGCTTTCTCTTTATTGCATGAACAAGAAGCGAAGAACCACATCCGATACAGAATTTGCGCGTCGGCAGGTTCGTCTTCTTGCATTTGGCGCACACCTGCAATAGAATCACCTTGGCGTACCGTTACAGATTCCGATTGAATCGTTCCTTGATATGTGTTCGCAATCGCCGTCAAGTGCCTACATATAGCATACATTGTCTAACTTACGTCGCTTGTGGAGAAACGGGCCAGAAAGCAGCTCCATTGTTACTCCACCATCTTATGGGAACGTAGATAATGCAGTGCTCGTATCAGATAGATATGGAGCTCATAGATGCAATCAAAGCACTTCCCAAGGCAGAACAACATGTACATCTTTTGGGTTCGATCAAACCAGCGACTCTGATGAATGCAATTACCGATACCGGTGTAGACTCGCCCTACGATTCAATTGAAGAAATTGAGAGGGCTTTTGAGTTCCAGAATTTCGCCCATTTCATATCTGTCTACAAACAGATTATCAGCTTAATTACTGAGGAGAGATATTTCGAGCCAATGACGTACGAACTTCTTGAGAGCAGTAAAAAATGCAACGTTAAATATGTAGAGATGAGTTTCTCGGCCCCGGACCATACTCAGCAAGGTCTCGACTTTGATTTGATGATGAAGGCAATCGAGCGAGGTATTGGGAGAGGGCAATCGGATTTCGGGGTCAAAGCCGACATCAGGATAGATATAGTACGTAATTACGGACTGGAAAGCGCAATGGAATCATTGGATCTGATAGAGAATAGACCCGAAGGAATTGTATCCATTGACATTGGAGGTTCTGAGAAAGAGTATCCAGCCAAACCATATACTGAGGTGTATAACAGAGCAAGAGAGATGGGTCTGCATACGGTTGCTCATGCGGGAGAAGCAGCTGGGCCACAGTCTATCTGGGACGCAATTACGTATCTAGAAGTTGATAGGATTGGGCATGGTATCTCTGCTATTCAGGATGAGAAATTGATGAAGCACCTCCAAAAAACAGGCATAACACTTGAAGTATGTCCAGTAAGCAATGTTCGAACAAGAGTGGTAGATTCACTGAGAGAGCATCCCATACGAACATTCTTTGATAGGGGAATATCATTGACAGTAAACAGTGACGACCCTACCTTCTTCGGTACTGATATGAATAACGAGTATGTGCAGCTGCATGAAGTTCTTGGATTCACAATCCAAGAGTTGTTCCAAATCTCGCTTAATGCTGTAGAGTCTTCATTTATTGATATGGAACCCAAACAGCAGATGCGTAGAGAGTTCCAGAACGATTACAGCAAGATTATCGACTCGATTGAATAAGCATACCTCATCATTAGCTTAGTCTAGGTCCACAAGAACCACAGTCAAGGACAATGTTTGTTCCCCAATTCAATAGAGCCATTCAAACGCCTTCCTCCAAGTTACGCTCGAACCGGAATAGGGGTTGAGATAGATTGTCTTGAAGAATTCTCCAAGTACATCCTCCTTCACTGCCTTCGTAAAGGCGGGTAAA
>DAOWNS010000254.1 GCA_030642465.1 Candidatus Thorarchaeota archaeon
GTATCGTATATCCCGGATTCGATAGCCATAATTGCAGATCTCAAAGCAGTCGCTCCGGACGCACAAGCCGCTTCGTGTCGTGTAGCTGGCACTCCTCTTAGTCCTGCAAAGTCTACTAACAACGGTGCTGTATGACCCTGATGAACCAGCATCTCCGGGATAAACGTGCCAACGAAAACTGCTTGGATATCCTTCTTGGGAATCTCTGCATTAACGGTTGCTCCATCGACAGCTTCAGCGAAAATCTCTCGTAGTGTGGCGCCCTCAAGCCTTCCGAACTTGGTCTGATAGGCGCTGACAACATTTGTGTTCTTGAGCGGCAACTTGGCACTCTCTCCTCATTCTTGGTGTGGCGCTCGAAGAGGAAAGCCCATATACTGCTTTCGGTTGTGGCTCCGAAGGATTTTAAGGGGAATGGATAGTGGCTCGCCCTGAGTTGACAATCTATGGACTTCAGACTGTCTGACAAGGAACAGAAGCTCTGGGAAAGGGCTGAAGAATTTACACGTGAACATATCACGCCGCGGGCACATATCCTTGAGATGCGAAACGAGTTCCCCAAGGAGGTCGTCCAGAAGGCGTATGAAGCTGGATTGATGAACTTGCACATACCACCTGAAGCTGGTGGCCCGGGCGTTTCACTTCTGGCTGAAACTCTCGTATCGGAAGCAACAGGCTATGGATGTGCAGGGATGGCTACTTCGATTATGTGCAACAATCTCGCGTTCGCACCATTAGTCATAGGCGCAACCATCGAACAGCTTAAGGAACACGTTGAACCCCTAATCACAGGGAAAGATGCCAAATTTGGCTCATTCTGTCTGACTGAAAGAAAAGCGGGTTCCGATGTTGCTGCAATTACAACTCGCGCAGAGAGGGATGGCGACGAGTACATCATCAACGGAATGAAATGCTTCGCTACGAGTGCACCACAGGCATCTCTCTTCACAGTGTTCGCTTCTACCCAACCAGAATTGAAACACAAGGGGCTCTCTGTTTTCATGGTGCCGAAAACCAAGGGCGTGAAGATTGGCCACATTGAGGATAAGGTGGGTCAGAAGAACTCGATTCAAAGCGAAGTCATCTTTGAAGATGTTAGAGTACCCAAGGAATGTCTTGTGGGCAAGGAAGGCGAAGGCTTCAAGATCGCAATGATGACACTGGATAAGACAAGAGCTGGCATTGCCGCCATTGCCACAGGAGTTGCTCAAAGGGCTGTTGACGAAGCGGCCAAGTTCGCGAATATTCGACATCAATTTGGGAAGTCCGTTGGTAGGTTCCAAGGAATCAGCTTCAAGCTTGCAGACATGGGTGCGAGAGCTGCTGCATCACGTCATCTAACCAGATACGCAGCTTGGCTGGCTGACAACGACTTGCCGGTCTCGAAGGACTCCGCGTTTGCCAAGTTCTTCGCTTCTGATTCCGCAATGCTGAATGCACTAGACGCCATCCAGATAATGGGCGGGTACGGATACCTTGTTGAATATCCAGTTGAGAAGCTCATGAGAGACGCAAAACTGCTGCAAATATACGAAGGAACCAACGAGATCCAGCGCCTTGTTGCTGGCAATACTATGCTGAAGGAGTCTGTGAATCTAGACACAGGTTTCCATGTCAAATACGATGGCAAAGATGCACCGATGGTCTAGTCCATGTAAGGACCGTGTTCGGAGAATGATTTGGAGATGCCCATCTTGAAAGAGAATGAAACCATCAAGACGATAAAAAAGAGACGAGCAATCAGGGACTATGAAACGTCCAAGGATGTGCCTGATGAACTTGTCTATAAAATTATCGAAGCCGGGGGCTATGCACCGAGTGCAGAGAACCAACAGCCATGGCGAGTCATTGTTGTTCGTGATAAGAAGTTGCAGAGGTTTATCGGTCAGATTGCAGTTGAAAGGACAATCGAGCTATTTGGCCGAGCGACGCCTCGCGAAGAGATTGAACGTCGTCTGAGCTACATCCGAGCTAAACCAAGCTTGGAGCGAGTTATTGACATACTCGTAACTGGCAAACGCTTTGAATATATCAAGGGAAACCCTGAAACCAATGGCGCTCCTGTTTTGCTCGTGTTGGCCGTTGATCAAACGCACGTTGGAAACTCCCAGCCAACATTGAGAGGTACAGGAGGCGTGTATGGATGGTCGTCACCGAGACATGCGGTCATTGCAGGCTCGATGATGATGCAGAATATGTCATTAGCAGCCGCCTCTCTGGGGATTGCAAGCTGCGTGTCTTCAGTACAACTGGATCATTTCGATGATGTTGGGGCAGTATCAAAGAAGCTTGGAGTTCCCTATCCTCACTGGGTGCCGATTCTGTGTCTGACCTTAGGATATTCAAAGTTTGCACGCACACGTGGTCCACCCCGTCAGCCGCCCGAGGAAATAGCGTTCAAGGACAAGTGGGGTGAGCCGTTCCAAATAAGGAGACGAAATCATGAGTGAACTTAAAGCATTAAGAGACGCATTCGTGGCTTTTCTTGACGGGCTCTGGTGGGGTCTAAGAGACAACGTTGGCGCTCTATCAATGTACGAAGGATACGCAGGCGGCTTTAAACAAATGGGACTTGAGACAGCAGAGAGAAAGGGTGGTAAGGGTCCTGAGGACGCAGCCAAGATAGCGACCGCACTCATGGCAACGATGGGCCTTGACGTGGTACAAAATGGCAAGGAGATTGTCGTGAAGACCAGCCCTCTGTGGGAACGGGTGTTGGACCGAGGACTCGAGTATTCGTTCCATATCGAAGAGATTTGCTGGAAACCCATGCTTGAAGGAATTGGCGAGAAGACGGGCACAAAGCCAATTATGGAGTCTTCGCTTCGACTATCACACGTTGAGCGAGTGAAGATTGAGTACAAGAAAGGAAAGGCCAAGGCGTCGCTCGACAAAGGCGATATGTCCAGGGATGATTTCGATAAACAAATTAAAGCTCTTGACAAAGCGATGCAGGAGATACCTGTCGTAGGCCGCTACCGATTCGCATAGAAGGCAGCGATTCATACTATACAGTATGGGTCGTGGAGGTTGTCCCGTATGGAATCCCTAGAGAAGGCTGGATTGGCTGTAAATTACAATAAGGTGAGCAGCACCAAGACGAAGAGTTTGCCATCGAGAGTCTACATATGGGACGAAACTCTCAGAGACGGTGAACAGACGCCCGGTGTTGCCCTCACGATGGATGAAAAAATCGAGATAGCAAAGATGCTCGATGAGATAGGGACAGCAATCGTTGCTGTGGGATTCCCCGCGGTTAGCGATGCGGAGAGGAAGGCCGTATCAGCCATAGCCAAAGAGGGCTTGAGCAATGCGATTGTCGCTGCGCCAGCTCGCGCAAGAATCTCTGATATCGATGCA
>DAOWNS010000334.1 GCA_030642465.1 Candidatus Thorarchaeota archaeon
ACCCAAAGGGCCGTTCGCACGGCATTCCATTCCGATTTGACGAATGGAGCAGTTACCAGTCCAATCGCAATCCATGTCATGACATAAAATAGCCAAGTAGTTGAATTGAGCAAACCGGTTACAGAAGCCAGAAGCAAATTACTACCGCTGAAGATCATCCAGAATAGGCCGAATGGTGAAGGATACTCGGTTGGGGGCAATGCCAGCAGGATTGTAATCATACCTGAACCCACAACTGCACCAACCAGACCGCCGAAAATATTCCGCAATTCTTTCAATCCTATCCTTTTTGCACCAACCTGAGATTGTCCGTTCGCGTCTTAATCGTTTTGGGCTTGGCATCAGTAGGCCGCTCCTCCTCTTTGTGTGTTTGACCATTTGTTCAGTCCGGCTACGCTGAGTAGTGCTTGTTTTTGACCAGCGATGCTCGATTTCGTACCGATTGGCTGCTTCTGAATCCAAAATAGAGTCTTGGCCAAGTTCGTTTGGGCTGCTCAGGCCTCCTTCTGTCAAGTATGACACCGCAATGCTTTTCAGACTACTCTGAGAAAAGAGCATGCACATGCGGGACCGAGTGCAAGTTAGAAACCACAAGGTGCGCTAGAATGACAACCGATTTGGAACGAGCTCTATCAAAGCTTAGATTTGATGATCAAGTATTGGGCTACTCATTGATGACCAAGGACGGACGCCCCTTTGTAAGCTTCTCGTTTCCTGATGAGCTGTTTCCCCGCGTTAGGGATAGCATCAGTCTCTACAAGTCCGATTTACGCCTTATGACAATAGACACTGAGAAGGGCTTAGTTGTCTTGTCACCAGTGGATGTGAATTGGATATTAACGGTTCTCTACGTTCCCGAATTGCAGCTAGGTTTGGCGATAGCAAAGACGAAAAACGTATTGCGCCTGCTTGAAGGTATCGAACTGCCTCCTCCACCTGACGAGTTCGAGGACTCTGTGGAGGGGAATCTTCAAGTCCTGGAAACAATAGCAATCAATGCTGCATCCACTTCCCCCGTGACATCTTCTAATGGACTGCCTGCTGAGGCACCAGCGCCCGCAGCAGCATCACCTGCAGCGTCCAAAGCACCTGCGCCAATCATGGAAAGTTCGCCTGAGGATTTTGCTGTACAACCCTCCACAGTTCCAAAGAGAGCCGAAGCATACACAACTGCCCTAACCCTTAACTCCGAGCTGCACAAGGAGATGAAGAAGAGCCACCGAAATTTCGGGTTTGACGTGCTCATGCTTGTTGATGGCGCAATAAGCGTGGAACGGATTGCTGATTCGATGTTCCAATCCAATGAGCGCGTTGCAGAGCTATTGATGTGGGCGGCTTCCAAGGGAATCGTCAATGTCCCACTTTCAACAAGCAAGGTCGAAACGAAAGAAGTGGCTCTTGGACGCTTTGTGAAGTGCCCAAAATACGAGGGCCCTCCTGCTAAGGTTAAGCCGGAAGATAAGCGCATCATCAACGCATGTGACGGCACACAGACGACGGACTCGATTGCAGAGCTTCTGGGTGTCACACACGCCAGGGTCATTCAGACCGTCGCACTTTACAGGAAGCATGGTCTCAAGATGATCGGAAGGACCGTGTAAGTGACTAACCATCTGAGGTCAGAGTTTAATGGCAAAGATACAGAATCCCCTACTTCTCACCCTGTATTCAAAGTATGTCGACCAAATACTATCTAATACGGCTAGTATTGAAGATGCAAATCAACGCTTGCGCGATCTTGGCCGTGAGATTGGCTCACAGGTATACCTCACCACTGACATAGTTGACAAGACGAAGGAAACCGTATCCACTAGGGAAGATGTTGCCAAGCTGATGGACGTGATTTTCAAGAGTCTCTTTAACAAGAAGCCTTCCAATGTAGATATGAAAACAGCTCGTGGTTCTGTTCGTGTAACTGACAAAGACTGCCTGTGGTGCCAGGATGTACATCTGGAGGGGATGCGCGGCTTCGGCTACTGTGAGATTTTCAGTGGCATTCTCGAAGCAATTCTCGAATTCAAGGGCGTAGAATCCAAGGTCTTCCAAGAGATGTGTCGCGCCACTGGAGCCGAGGTTTGCACTTGGAATGTTCGCCTTGTATGGTAATTTCACCGTTACATCGGCACAAAGCACTTAACAACCCCTGAGAGTAAACTCCAACTGGAGCGACTCAGATGCCCGATAGAGAAGTTATTCCATGGTGGAAAGGTAGACTGAAAGATCGCCAACTAATGCAAGCCTTCTTTTCGAAAACCTGGAACAAGCTTGGCAGTAGAATCATGGTTATGTTTCCTGAAAAGACCAC
>DAOWNS010000113.1 GCA_030642465.1 Candidatus Thorarchaeota archaeon
AGGGGAGAGAATCCCAGTGCTAGCATCACAGGGGGTAACATCGTGACTGGAGTAGCGCCGATGCCAACCAAGAACAGACCAAGACCAAGGCTGATGAACAGGATTTGTAGGGGCCGGTTGCCTCCGCCAACAGTTTTGAAAAAAACAGTAATTCTTTGAAGTGCGCCGGTTTCTTGCATATACGTCATCATAAGTATCGAAGTTGCCACCATCAAAGAAATTGGAAATGACTTCACCATTCCCGCAAGACTAGCTACTAGTGCAACTCCTACGTCTGTCTGAAATCCGAAAATGGCAATCACCAATGTCACAAGCCAAACAATCACGCCGGTAACATCCGCAGCTTTATGCAAGAAAACCAGCAATACAAAAGCGAGAATTATGGGGAACACTATCAAGATCACGCCGATGAGGGGATCCATTTTACTTAGCCATCCTCTCTAGATAGTTATTCTCATAATACCAATCAATGGCTCTCTTGATACCTTCACGCATAGTGACCTGTGGCGCCCAACCGAGGAGATTCTTGGCCTTCTTATTGGAGTACCATCGATCCTCATCCATACTCTGAACTGATTGCATATGCCACAGAAATGTGGTTCGCTTCCGATTCTTGATTGGACTCAAGAGTCCAATGCCAATCTTTGCGAGAGCAGTAGGTACTTTCAGCTTGGGAGGGGCCACACCAAGAATTTCTCCAATAAAAGCAAAGAACTCGTTATACGTAAGGGGTTCGTCGGGGCAAAGGATAATCGTGTTGTCCAGTGCTCGCTTTGACGACAATGCTTCGACGAAGCCACTAGCTATATCATCCACGTGGGTATACATTATGCGTTTCTCGCCGTCACCAGGAAGAACAGGTAACTCACGCTTATTTACTGCTTCAATAGCCTCAAACGCTGTGTAGAGATCGCCCTCGCCGAGGACTCCAGTTGGCCGCAGGATTATATGATGCAGACCGGTATCCTTCGTAATCTCGCGAATTGCCTCCTCGGCCATTATCTTGCTTTTTGAGTAATCAAACTGCGGGTTAAGCTCAGTGTCCTCATCACCTGGGGGGAATCTAACGGGGCCGATTGTTTCCGTAGAGGAACAGTAGATGAACCGCTCAACTGAAGTCCCAACACAAGCGTTCATCAAATTCGTTGTCCCTTCAACGTTCACGCGGTATAGCAGCTTAACATCCTTGGGGTAGAAATCAAAATAGGCTGCGAAATGCACAACCGCGTCGCACCCCTGAACAGCTTTCTTCAATGACAGCTTGTCCAAGAGGTCACCCTCTACGAAGGTCACACCCGCCGGCAGCCCAGCGGTATTGCTGGTTTCTCTCACAAACGCGAGAACATCAACCTCTTTCTCAACCAGACGCGCCACGAACTTGCGACCGATGAACCCGGTTGCTCCCGTCACTAAGACTCTCATTCCGGCCACCTTTCATGAGCTTGTTTTGCCCCTCATTTAATTGTTCCTTATTATCGTGGGTAAGCACCTCACCAATGAATTTGCTGTTAGAGCAGCGAGTCCAGAGCGAGTAAGGTTTCGCCCGAAGGGCCTTGAATGTGGTAGTCAACACTGCGAGTCAATCGTGATGGTTCCACGTTGAACTCGATCAAGGTTCCACCTCTCTGCTTGACCATGATTGGAAACATCGCTGCCGGTTGCACTACTCCAGAAGTTCCTATCACAAGACAAACAGTGGCTTTCTCCAACTCGGCGTATACACCTGCCATCACTTCTGAATCAAGACTCTCTCCAAACCACACAACATCGGGACGAAGCATTGAGCCACACTTGGGACATTCCGGAATCCCCTCAGCAGGGGCACTAAGTCTGCCACGGTAGTCACATGATATACACTTCAGAGCCCAGAGGTTTCCGTGAACCTCAAGGACATTGCTAGATCCAGCACGCCGATGAAGGCCATCTACATTTTGCGTGATTAATGATTTGAGGAGCCCAGTTTCCTCCCATTTGGCTAGAGTTAGGTGTCCGGGGTTTGGCTCGCACTCAGCAATTAACCCTTGCCTCCAAGTGTACCATTCCCAAACCAATTCGGGGTTGTTTGTAAACGCAGATAAAGTCGCCAACTCCATGGCATTGTAGCTTTTCCAGAGACCGTCTTCGCCTCTGAAAGTTGGCACATTGGATTCCTTGGACACACCTGCTCCTGTCATTGCTATTAGGTACTTGGCATTTGCAACTAACTCTGCTGCTTCTCGGAGATCCTCTTCTGGCATATCGTACACATAGATTCGTACGGCATAGACACCTCTTAAGGATGGCTCGTCTTGCTTGAAAATCGCTTCTACGGTTCCAAACTGTAACATGCAATATTTGGCCCAAGAAAAATGCAATCTCCATCATGCTTATTAGTGAATATTCTTCACAATAGTGAATAAGGAATTCAGGAATAACGATTGTTTTCTAGAGGTCACAGCAATGTCAAGCCCGAAACAGAAAAGCAAGAAACGAGGGAAGCGGAGGACATGGCTGATGCCCCAAGAAGTAGTGGTTTGGTACGTTCTTCCAGCAATCAGAAGAGAGCTAACTCGTGCTATGATCAAGAGGAAGAAGCCTCAGAAGCAGATTGCCAAGATGCTTGGTGTCACAGAACCAGCGATTACGCAGTACAAACTGAAGAAATCCAAGCGTTCCCGAGGTGATCAGGTTAACATTCCTGATGAGATTCTTTTGGATATCGATAAGGCCGCTGACGTGATTATCGAAGCTTATGAACAGAATGGCGACAAGAATATCTATGAGAAGATGACTCGAGAGGTAAACAATCTTATCCAAATTTTGAAGGACGCGGGAGTCATCTGCGACGTGCACCGTGAGCACTGTGAGGGTGTTCATGAGGGTTGTAAGGCCTGCAAGTAGGGCAGCTGTCCTGCTTCAAATGATTTGCACAAGATGAATGAGGATAAGCGCGACACATTGCCCTCATTTTTCCCAGAAAGGCTTTATTCACATTAGGCTACTTGTTATTGTTCGACTAGTTCGGTGAAACTCATGGATGGAGAAATCAAGGTCACGCGTAAGGGGCCCGTGGCCACCCTAACAATCTCGCGGTCAGAGAAACTCAACTCTGTCACACGAGAGATGCTGATGGCCTTCGACGAGAAAATCAACCAGTTGACAAACGATCCAGGGATTATGGTTGTCATCTTCACTGGCGAGGGAAAGAAGGCGTTCTCAGCAGGCTTCGACTTGAAGACCGTGACGAGTTTGAAGGGTGATGAGCGAACGAGCTTTTTCAAACTCCTTGAAAGCACAATCCGATGCATCAAGGAAAACAGAAATTGCATAACTGTGGCTGCAATCAATGGCTATGCAATAGGTTTTGGAGCAATGATTGCTTCCGCTTGTGACTTTAGATTCTTCTCTGAGGGGGCTGCATTTCAATTACCGGAGGTGCAACTTGCGATATTTCCCGGCGCGGGAGCCACAGCTAACTTAATGGATCTTGTAGGTCCCGCGAGAACAAAGGACATCCTTGTGACTGGAAGGCTGGTTTCAGCGGAGGAGGCACTGCAAATCGGACTTGCCAACAGAGTGGTCCCTCATGACGAGCTAATGTCTAAGGTTGAGGAGTTCGTGCAAGATATCATCAAAAAAGACAGGAAAATTGTTATGAGAACGGTTAATCTTGTTGACATGATGACGGGTCAAGATCATGCCGAGGCATCAGACCTTGAAACCATGTACACGGAAGAATGGTTGAGAGAACTTGAAGAGAACGATTGAAGATCCAATTGCTTATTGATACCTTGTTGTTTTCCGATTCTCTGAACAGCTCTCTTTTTTAGGAATCAAGTCTCAGATAGGACCTCTAGTCAGATATAGGTGATTACAATGGCTCGAAGCGCTGTAGTTGCGATTGGTGGAAATTCGCTGATAAAAGATAAGAAACATAGAACAGTTCCTGATCAGTATGCGGCAACGGTTGAAACCTGCAAGCATATCGCCGACATGATCCAAGAGGGTTGGAATGTCGTCATCACATCAGGAAACGGACCCCAAGTAGGATTCATTCTCCGACGTTCAGAACTTGCGGCGCATGAACTTCATGAAGTGCCTTTGGACTCTTGTGGCGCAGACACTCAAGGAGCCATTGGATACATGATACAGAAGGCGCTCTACAACGAGTTTCAGAAGAGAAATATGGACAGACACGCAGCCAGCTTGGTGACTCAAGTGCGCGTCGATCCTGAAGACCCCGCCTTCAAGAATCCCGCAAAACCCGTCGGTTCCTTCATGGATGAGAAGACAGCAAAGAAGCGGGAGCATGATGAGAATTGGAGCATCATGGAGGACTCAGGAAGAGGATGGAGAAGAGTGGTTCCTTCGCCAATTCCAATAGAGATCGTTGAGCTTCCAGCTATCCATGCGTTGCTCAATGACAACGTTGTTGTCTATGCCGTGGGGGGAGGTGGGATTCCTGTTGTACAAAACGAAGATGGCGACCTAGAGGGTGTCGCAGCTGTTATCGACAAGGATAGAGCATCAAGCCTTCTTGCTACGGGCTTAAGGTCGGATGTACTAATTATATCTACGTCCGTGGAAACGGTTTCTCTCAACTTTGGAAAAGAAAACGAGGAGCCAATCAACAAGATGGATCACATCCAAGCTCAGAGCTACATCGAAGAGGGGCATTTCGCTCCGGGCAGCATGCTACCAAAGGTGGAATCTTGCATTGACTTCATCAAGAATGGCGGTGAGCTGGCTATAATCACAGACCCACCTAATATCACAAGAGCATTGAACGGAGAAACAGGCACTCGCATTGTGCGAGGATATAATGTCCCGCCGGCCCCAGAACGCCGCTAGCACTTGACCGCCAGATTAATGGGGAAACCCATTATCGTTTAACGTGATACAAATGACAAAAGAAGTCGTGTCAACAAAGAAGGCACCCAAAGCTGTTGGCCCTTACTCACAGGCCATCAAAGCCAAAGGCTTCCTTTTCTGCTCAGGGCAAATTCCAATGGTCCCCGAAACAGGGGAGGTCCTCACGGGTTCTATAACTGAGCAAACTCATCAAGTGCTGAGCAACCTGAAAGCAGTAATCGAAGAAGCAGGGTCATCTCTCGACAATGTGGTGAAGGTTACCGTGTTCCTTCGCGATATGAATGACTTTGCTGAGATGAATACGGAATACGCCAAGTGGTTCTCAGGGATTCCTCCCGCCAGAGCCGCTGTTCAAGTATCAAGATTGCCAAAGGATGTCGCCATCGAAGCAGAGGCGATCGTACTTCTCTAGGTCGCGTTTCTAAGCTCCTCTGAATCAGGGTCGTTTCCTCAGCGGCTATGATAAATCCTACAGAATGTCAGCAAATCCCACAGCAGATAATCAGAAAGGTATTTATCACCCCTCGATAGGCACAGCCGTACATATCGGTGAGTGTTCCATAATGGTTACAATTGGAAGTCAAGGTAAACTCATTGCAGCCCTTGTTGGTGTTTTAATTCTTGCAGGGGCTTCAATAGGGGCGATTGTGCTGATGCAGCAGCCCTCAGCGGGTCCATCAATTGACGTAATCAAAAAGGATAGCACGCAACAAGCAATCGCATTTTCTCAAATATTGTCCATGGAGTCAGTTGAATCTTACGGGGCTTACGAGAACTCCTACGGCAATCCCCGCGGCAATGGAACCTACAAGGGAGTTAAAGTATCAGACCTCGTAGATCTAGCTGGCGGTATGGAGAGTACAGACCTGATTGTTGTCAATGCCTCAGATGGGTACAGTGTCACTTTTCCGTACTCTAAAGTTTACCCATCTTTGAGCACACAAGATCTCCAAGGAGATATGATACTGGCGTACTCGTACAATGGGACCATAACACCGGAATGGGAGTTGGGATTCAGAATCATCTTTCTCACAGAAGACGAATACTATTCAAACGCGGATGCTGAAGCTACAACACCAGAAGATTACTTCCCAGGTGCGGCAGGGCCACAGTGTGTATCTAACGTTGTAACGATTCAAGTAGTTGAAAGGGTGCCGGATGAATTCGCGCTGACTATTGTAGTTGGCGGAACAACTGTAGGCTATACTATGACTGAGATTCTTGCTTTCTCGTCAATCACCGGAGAAGGGGG
The DNA here is from genome assembly GCA_030642465.1 of Candidatus Thorarchaeota archaeon. GTDB lineage: Archaea > Asgardarchaeota > Thorarchaeia > Thorarchaeales > Thorarchaeaceae > WTCK01. The sequence continues at coordinate 6,104 of DAOWNS010000113.1, forward strand.
ATACAAGAATCGACACGGCACCATCACTGGACCAAACAACTACACCGGTGTAGCAATCCACAACCTGCTAAGATGGGTAAGTGATCTGCCTGAGTCCTACG
>DAOWNS010000293.1 GCA_030642465.1 Candidatus Thorarchaeota archaeon
CAGAACATTGGCGGAAGTTATGAAGTCCACAAGCCATGGGAAGAAAGGTTTCTCTTTATGGACTGCGTAGTGCATTTCAGCCAGCGACTTGGACACCTTCATTTCCTTGAAGGCACGGACCTTGTATCCTCTATCCAGCAGAGCCTTGATGACCAAGGCACTTACTCTTCTTCTAACGGTTCCATCAGGTTTGATTATTACAAAAGAGCGTTCCAATTGCTTCACCGAACCATGTCAATCTTGTTGATGCCGAACGCAGTTATTTGTTATTTCAGGGTTGTGGCTCGGCTACAGAAACGACAGTTTCATAAGCTGGGGAAAATGGGGTGGCATCAATCTTCTTGTGAGGTGGCTATTGATGACTCAGGAAGCCAAACTGCGTTCCCCCATTGTCACGGTGCTCGGACACATAGACCATGGAAAAACCTCACTACTGGACAAAATGCGAGGTACGGCAGTGCAGGATCGAGAGGCAGCAGGCATCACTCAACATATTGGCGCTTCGTTTTTCCCGACTGAAACGATTCTCTCCATTTGCGGGAACCTCTTGGATAGCGTCAACACTCAATTAACAATCGATGGCTTGTTATTCATTGACACGCCAGGCCATGAAGCATACTTGAACCTCAGAAGACGCGGTGGAGCGATAGCTGACATAGCGATATTAGTGGTGGACATCAATGAGGGCCCACTGACTCAGTCCTATGAATCATTGAAGATACTGAAATCAGGGAAAACACCGTTCCTCATAGCCGCTAACAAGCTCGACAAGGTCCCAGGATGGAGGAGCGTTCCAGATGTTGACTTGTTCCAAGCTATAAAATCGCAGAACAAGACAATACAGAACGAGCTAGACCGGCGTCTATACGAGATTGTTGGAGCACTGTCCGCAAACGGAATCGCTTCGGAAAGATTTGATCGTGTAGAGGACTTCACACAGACTGTGGCCATTGTGCCCACTAGTGCGAAGACCGGGGATGGCATTCCTGAGCTGTTGATGGTCCTCTCAGGGCTGACTCAGCAGTACCTTAAGGATAGGCTCAGTATCTCCACCGGTCCCGCTAAAGGAGCAATACTGGAAGTCAGAGAAGAAACCGGCCTTGGTACAACGCTTGACACAATAATCTATGAAGGAATTTTGAAGAAGTCTGATACTGTGGTGGTCGGCGGTCTCGATGATGTCATAGTTGCTAAAATCAGAGCGTTACTGCTACCAAAGGCGCTTGATGAGATTAGAGATCCAAAGGAGAAGTTCACGCATGTTGACGAGGTGCATGCCGCGGCAGGTGTTAAGATTGTGTCCCCGGACATCAAGGGAGCGCTAGCGGGCGCACCAGTCTATGCTGTTAGTGACTTAGATAAACTTGAAGAAATGAAGTCCAAAGTACGTGATGAAGTTAGCTCAATACGTATTCAGAAGGATTCATCCGGAATTGTTCTGAAGACAGATACACTTGGTTCTTTGGAGGCAGTCAGTCAGTTTTTACAGGACCGCAAAATTCCAGTACGGATTGCTGATGTTGGTCAGATTGTTAAAAGAGACATAGTTGAGGCCCAAGCTGCAGGGGATACAGACCCTCTCAATGCCGTCGTACTGGGATTCAACGTTAAGTTTGCGCCCGATATTGAGGACTTGGCTGCAGAATACGGAGTTGAGGTATTCTTGAATGAGGTGATTTATCGCCTCTTTGATGATTATAATGCATGGCACATAGTGAAGCGAGAGCAAGCAAAGGCTGAGTCGCTTGGCTCAATTGTCAGGCCTGGAAAGATTACCCTCATACCCGACTATGTATTCAGGCAGAAAAATCCAGCAGTTGTAGGTGTCAAAGTAAGCGGCGTTATTAAGCCAAGAACAGCCCTCATCAATGGGCAAGGAAAGCGCGTGGGAACCATTCTGCAGATTCAGGATAGAAGTGTCACAATAGATGAGGCAACTGATGGAATGGAGGTTGCAGTGTCAATTCGAGGGCCCAGCATTGGCAGGCAGGTAAAGGATGACGATGTGCTCTACATAGACGTGCCTGACAAACATATTCTCGCAATTAGGAAAAAATTCTCTGAGGATCTAACGCAGCCAGAGCTGGATGTGTTGGAGGAGATTGTTACAATAAAGAGGGCGGCTGGAGCCTTCATCTAGTTTGTTTGAGCCCAATTGGCAACTTTTTTAGGCATTCCAATAGATTCCTCGAACTGCAGCGGGCAGGGTGGGCCGTTTGCCGCGGCTGAAACCACATGGCAATAGTGGCACCAGTAACCATGCGGAGGATGAACCCCGATCCTGTTGAGATTCGCTGTGGGACGATGACGAGCAGTCTTTGAAGTCTGTCACGGTCATACCAACAGTCGTAGGACTGTTGTGATTGACTTAGATTGTCGAACCGGGTCAGGCCCTGGCGGGAACAGCCCTCAGACTAAGTGGTGGAGCCTCAGAGAGCGCTGCTTTGAGAAGCACGACGAGCATTCTTCGCAGGGGAAGGACACCCGAAGTGGTGGGGCCGCTGCACCTCTTCTTGTTGTTATTCTGATTCATTTGAAAGGAGCAGTTGGCAGGCTCCATCAATCCTGAGATGATTCAATGGTGTCTTCTTCGCTAGCTCGCCTTTCGGCTTTGACCAGCCCATTGTACTCCCGCAACACATCGATTACGAGCCACGCCAGGCAAGCAATGTAGACCCAAGCAGGGAACGGGGGTATGACCATGGGATAGTACTGTAGGTATGTCCTGATGTCATCAACATAAAGAGCAGTCATCGCGGGAATGGCAAATAGCGATAAGAGAATCCTCAGCTTGCGAACGCGAATTATCGAGAGTCCAGTTTGTTCTGGTGCATTTTGGAGTAGTACTCTCAACAAGAG
>DAOWNS010000271.1 GCA_030642465.1 Candidatus Thorarchaeota archaeon
CTGGTCTGTAGGGATGACTGTCCAGAGATCTCCGGTCCTGAACTCAACTTGAACAAAATCATGTGCCGGGCGAGCGGTTACATACAACACTACGTCGCTCACGCCGGGCTTGTAGAATTGAAGCTCATAAAAGAAGGCACTGCGAAGATCGGCATTGTAGGAATCCCAATAGATTCCAAGAACATCCGAAGTAAACTGCAGACGTATGGACTTGACCTGATGTCCGGGTAGCTCCCAGTGCTCAGATGAATCGATCGGCTTCACGCCATTTAGCCCGAATTCCGGTGGGCGATAATCCGCCGGAAGTTCGACCTGGAATGGAGCAGTCTCCCAGTCAGTATTCAGGTCATTTACCAGATGAGCTGCGCCTTCAACCTTTTCAGGCGAGTCTGTAATGGGAATTGCGCGCCTATACAGCAGTCGTTCAGTTGGCGACAGGATACTTGCCCAGAAGCGGAACGCTTCGAAACCGGGCTTCCCTTGTAATGTTGAATTGTAGAGGCAGTAGTATTCGACTGGATCATCGGGCTGAAACTCTGTGAAATCCAACATCTTCCAGAATTCATGATTTGAGTAGATAGCCTCCACATAACTTGCTTCGGCAAGCACGTGCATCAGTGCTTCGATGATCCTTACTTGCTCTCTGAAACTGGGCACATAGCCTGTTTCCGGGCCTACGGACCCGCTGAGAAGGGCAGTGGAGTGATCTTCCCAAGCGAACTTATCCTCGTATACATAGTAAACCTCTTCCTCCAAGTCATGCGGTCGGCCGATTCGGCTACTCCCCGCATAACTGAATGCGGGGAAGGCCAATCGCACTGGAACATCCAGTCGTGCCGACAGAGGACGCACAATGCGATCCACATAGTCTGAGTATGCTCTAATTAAGTCATTGACAGACTGCCCCTTAGGACGGGCATAATCCGATCTGCCGAGATGGATGCAATCCCAGATGAAATCAGCGAACTGGCTTACTGGTGTAATCACGTGGCTCCTGAGATCTGGAGATCCCAGCCCGAGAGTGACATCTGGGAGCGTCATGCGAAGATCCTCCATCAAGCCGAGCCACTGATTCCAGACCCACTTTGCGGTGGCGTAGCTCTGAGCCTCGATGTCGTCCAATCCCCAGAGGTATGGGCCTATCCCGATGGTAAAGCTTTCCAAGCCAAGAGATAAATTATGTTGTGCCTTCTCAAGCACTAAAGGGATGAACTGATCAAAGAATGCCTGATAGTAGGACCGCGTCCGGTTATCGAAGTCCCTCCAATAAGTTACGTATCCCGGAATTCCTTGGAGTGGTTCCTCAGGCCCGAAATCATAAGCACTCCAGTCTATGTGCCCTGAGGTAATGTTGGCAAATAGCAGCTCGAGATCACTGTTGTCGATATAGTGAATACTGTCTCCTGCAAATCGAACGACTGGCAAAGGATTAGTCTTGACAAGAGGGATGAAGTCAATGATTACTATGTCTTTGAATCCTTGGGAGTTGAGAAATAGGAGTTTCTCAATAGCCTGAGCATCCGTGAAGAACACTTCCTCATTGACCATCTCATCCTGTGAGGCGTTGTAGTACTCGTTCCAGAGATCGGCCGTTGTGAATCCACAAATCTTGTGAGAAACCTCGTCAGGAATAACCCACGCTGTCATAGCAACAGAAATCCCTTTCCCATCTGCAAGTTTGCACTCGGATTGGTATACATACTTCCCAGCGTATTGATGGTTCGCAATTGTGGATATGGCGGTTGAGTTATCTAGTTGGCCAGAGTGCTCCGTCTTATACTCTAGATCCATTATATCCATGTGGAGTTGTGACCAGTGATATTTTGCTCCAGCACTCTTGATGCCTTGAGAAGACAACAGCCGTTCTCCGTCAATCGCTATTGGGATACCTACAAGAAAGTCATTGCGTACCATGTTCTCCCACGACAAAACAGTCTCGCCAGCTTCATTGAAAACATTAAGTGTTATCGTTGGGTTGTAATTCTCGACGTAGGTTAGATCTAGAATAGTTTCTTCAACGTCTCGATCGTTCTGCGGATCGCCGTTACCATCGCTGTCCACGTACTTGTCAATGTCCCAAGCCAGGACGTACCCATCAAGAGGCTGTGGAGCGGTTATCTCGTAGCGTACTGCAAAGGGAAGGCAATTCCGCTCAACATGCCTTTGGATGGTGATCTGTGCTCCTATATCGGCGAGTATGACTTCGTAGGTGAAGCTTTCGGCAACAGCGTCAGGAGACATGGTGGACGGAGCGATCTGCTCAGTGAGCTCGGCAACAGCATCAGGGGACATGGTGGATGGAGCGATCTGCTCAGTGAGCCAGGCATATCTACTCACGATCGCCGATGCTGGTTCCCAGTGAAGCCAGTGGCCAGCCCACGGCTCAAGCTCGCCGCCCGAAAAAATGAACTCGGTAGCCTTACCCGTAGGTTCGACTGTGTTCAAAACATCCCCAAACCCGGTGATCTTGACAGATTCCGAGAAGACGACCCGCAGTCCGTAGACTGTATCTCCCGTGTCGTTCATCAGATACTCGCCAGCAAACAGAGAAACTGAACAGAATGCTAATCCGACAAGCAGCAGCCCCACCTTCTTCATGTTTCCTCCTTGAGGAAAGGATAGCGGAAGCCATGCGTGTTCGTCAACTTGCGGGAATCGCTCCCTTGTGTCCTTTTCGCAAGATGGGAATCGAGTGTTTGAAGCAGCAATTCAGCGGAGAACGCGCACGAGAAAGAGCTAATTCCGGGAACACAACACTTAATTCCACGGTTCCTCACAGTTGAGCAGAGGTAGCTAGAGAAAAGCTTTGAGAATCAACAGCAACGACTAACGCTGAGGAAACCAGGAACACAGGAAGAATACGTCTTAGAACGACGAGAACAAATGACCCCTGACAATTTGGCAAGAGAAGAGCTTGTGCCTCTCGCAAAGGCACGAAACTGTTTTACCACGAAGGGCGCGAAGGGGTCAAAGGCGTTGCTTATAGGTCGACTCCAACAATCCTGGACCCAGTTTCCGGTGCATTTCAATCTCTGCGGGGTGGATTCCCCGCAGCTTGCTACGACTGTAACTTGCTACACTGTAGCTTGCTGCGAATGTCGTCATTCCGGCGCATGTCGGAACCCAGTGGTTCGTTCGTGGACA
>DAOWNS010000343.1 GCA_030642465.1 Candidatus Thorarchaeota archaeon
CCAGTAGTTGAAGCGATGCGTCCCATTCCTCCGATTGCTTGGATTCCTATAGCGCTTCTTCTGTTCCGTAACATTCTATTCGCCCGAATTTTCATAATCTGGATTGGCGCATTTTTCCCGATTCTCGTCAACACGACAGCTGGTGTAAATCGCACAAACCTAGTTCATTTGGATGTGGCTGAAACCTTTGGTGCGACAGAACTTGAGGTGTTGACCAAGATTATTATTCCCTCAGCTGCGCCAGAGATATTCGCAGGCTTCCGCATTGGTTTTGGCATTGGTTGGATGTGCCTGATTGCCGCGGAGATGGTGAATGTCAATGCAGGACTTGGCTATCTCGTGCTAATCATGCAACAGTCAGGTCAGACAGGTGCTATGATTGCGAGTATGTTGCTGATTGGACTCATTGGTTTCCTCATCAGTTACTTCTTCTTGATCATGGAAAAGCGTCTACTCAAATGGAGAAGAGAGGTTTCCGTTTAGGTTCTCTGCGTTAGCATAGCTTTCTCTTGCTCTATCTTCAGGATGTCAAGGATTTGAGCTCGATATGCAAGGCACTCGCGAGTCGCTCGGCGGCGAGGTCTGGAAATATCAATATCGTATTCGACTAGCATCTTCGCTGGGATGTTGCTCATGACCAGAATTCGGTCGGACATGAATACTGCTTCATCCACATTGTGCGAAACAAACACGATGGTTGAACCGGTTTCCTGCCATACTCTCAGGAACTCTTCTTGCAGGTGATTCCGGGTTTGGGCATCAAGATTCGAGAAACCTTCATCTGCGACCAAGATATCTGGCGATGTAATTAGGCTTCTGGCTATCTCAGTCTTACGCGCTTGACCACCGGAGATTTCGTGAGGGAGATGTTCTTCATAGCCTTTCATTCCGACCAGTGCAATCACTGCATCAGAACGGCTTCTCATCTCCTCTTCTGATACGCCCTTTACCTCGAGCCCGAATTCTATATTCTTTCGAACTGTACGCCAAGGAAGTAGTGATTCCTGCTGGAAGATGTAGCCCACACGACTGTGACCCATCTTCACTTCAACATCATCTATGAGTATTTCACCAGCATCGGGTTCAATGAGTCCTGCGATTATCTTGAGAAGTGTTGTTTTACCGCATCCCGAAACTCCAAGGATGCCCAGAAATTCTCCGTCCTTGACCTCAAATGAGATGTCGTCCAGAACCAAGGTTGAATCTTGTTCCCCGTTGTCATAGGATTTTGACACGTGACGTACGGAGAGCTTGGGCATTACGCTTTCACCAGACTTCTAAATCGCATTTCCGGTTAAATAGTGTGTCTTCTGAAGGGCCAATGTGGAGGGACTACACCCAATAAAGTAAAAAAAGGGAATAATCACTCGACATACTGACTTAGATGTCAAGTCTACTGCAGTCAGTAGACCAAATTAGTAGATGAGCACAAATTCCCCCGATTAAAGGTGATTAATCTTGACGGCCCCTCGCATACTCTTTGAGATTCCCGATGAGCTAAGTACTAGTGCCATTGCCGTAGGCGATGTGAATAACTCAGGACTTTCAGAACTCTGTACGGGTGGCCGTGACGGCGTTCTCAAGCTGTATAATGCCAGCAATAGAACTGACGTGCAATTCCTAGCGCAGCAGGACCTACATGGCAGCATTCTTTCTATCCGCATTGCTGATGCCAATAATGATGGTCTGATGGAAATCGTTGTCGGACGTAGTGTGAGTGCAGGCGAGGTGCGAGGAGAAACCGGCACGCTTCAGGTCTTTAGGTACGCTCCAAGTGGCCAGCTAGAACTTCTTGCAGAGCATCCGGTAGATAGCTTTGTCACAACGATCAATGTCACTGATGTCACCGGGGACAACAAGAACGAAATCATGGTTGGAGGCAGCGATTCTACACTTCGAGTCCTGAAGATGGACAATCAGAATAACTTGACGGAGTACATTCGTCATCAATTAGATGACATGCCCATCGCTATCGGTACTTGCGATGTCATTGGCGATGAAATCGAAGAGATAGTTACCGGAAACCGTGACAAGACGCTACGTGTGTTCAAGGTTAGAGATAGTGCGCTGGAAGAAATAGAAGTACTAGAACTGCCTAGTCCAGTTATTTCAGTCGCGGCAGGGGATATTCTCGGTGATAGGAAGATGGAGCTTGGGGTAGTTACTCATGATGGCTCTATC
>DAOWNS010000320.1 GCA_030642465.1 Candidatus Thorarchaeota archaeon
TGGTAGGATTCAATCGGGCGTTTGGTTTTGGTTGATTTTCGTCGGGCCATGGTGTGGCTTTCCTTTTGTTGTGATGTTAAGCGCTGGTGAGAGGGTGGCTAACTACCAGGGTTGAGCCGCCGTGCGACTTTGCAGCGTTTACCGTCTGTTCAAGATCCTCCACGATTAAGAGACGAGCCGCGATTTCGGCGGGCGACAGCCCGGTCGGCTGCATGCAGTGTTAGGTGCACCTGTTCAGCACTTCAATTTACGCGGTGGAGATGTACGAATATTGGATACTTCACCATCGACAAGCCAATACCAATCGCCAAACTGCTGTCTTACGTTATCTGCCCGAAGTTTCTCCAGGCAGTTCAAATATTGCGATAGAATCAGCACTGCGTCGCTGTTTGTAGGAACATTGTCAGCGTCAAATTGGAGAAAGCCGCCAAATGGTCGATTCTCTTCACCCAAGATGGTATTTGCTCTTTTCAGCACCTAGTTAATGAGCTTCAACTTGAACTCATTTACGGCATCGTTTGGCTTCTTCTTGGAGAGTGTTCCAACCTCTATGTATAAACTTTGTAGTTGAGCCTGTAACTGCTCAAACTCGCTGATTTCTTCACGATTCATCCTAGAAACTCCTGGGAGCATCAAGGCGTTGTCTATAGAAGCACTTCAAATACTGAGCAAGTATCATCACAACATCGCTATTTGTTGGTAAATTATCCTTGTCGAATGTAGTGAAATCAGCAAATGGAAGGTAGTTTTCATCAAGAGCTGCATTTGCCTCGCGCAGAACTTGGTTAATGAATTCCAGCTTGAACTCATTTATGGCGTCATCGGGTTTCTTCTTTGAGAGAATGCTGATCTCCTTATGCAGAGCCCCCAGTTGCTCTTCAATTTTGTTGAACCTGTTTTTGTCTGCAAGCTCTATGCTCATTTTTGCAACCTCCAATGTCAATCCGTGTTCTCACACAACCCATAATTACGCGGGGCATGCACGTATAAAGGCTATGTATTTCTTCTTAAGAACCTCGATGGGCAAACGCTGTTTACTCTCAAAGACGGATACCATCAAGGACAAGTCTTCATCTGTGAGGGCAACTATGCACTTGCGCTGGCCTGCCCACAAGTCAATTGTATTCTTGAACGTCCGCCTCGGCAGTCGATTCCTGGTGATGATTACACCAAACCGACCGAAGTGATCACTCAGATATCGATTCAATTGGTTGATGTGTTCCCTCTCAACTTGATGAACATTCTTGAGTTCCATGACTATTTGACGGGAGCCATAATCGTTGTAGATGTCTTGCAGGAAATCCATCGATCGACTGTTGTAGAATATCAGGTCGCGGATAAGCACCCCTGAGTCTGTTCGGCTTTGTTCCGCAGCGAAGTCAAGGTTTGGATACAGCAAGGACGCCATTAGCTGACATACATGATCCTCGTACTTGCGATCAGCGTTGTCTGTCTTGCCAGTAGGAAGTCCTCGAATTGTCCCTAGTTTGCGTTTCGCAGAGCGAATTGGAATTGGCAGAAACAGGGGATCGTTTGTACAGTCTTCTTGAGCACGCTTCTTTCTGGCCACGTAAGATTGGACCATGCCATAGTTGTGCCTGTTGTAGTTTAGGATTGCGACTCGGTGAGGTTGACGATCTCGCTCGGGAACTTCCTTAATGTAGAAACTTCGGAAGTAGTCTTCGTAGTTTATCCAAGGGATATGCCGAAGCCATCTCTTTGGAACAAGCAGAATAGGTTCTTGGGTTTCTGGGTTTTGCGGTAGATAAACTCCTTCCTCATCATTGAATTGGTTGTTTCTGTAATTGTAAACGCTTAGCACGGGAGTCTTACTCAAGGGTATTCCGTGCCTTTCAGATTGCTCTATAGTGAAGTCAACTAAGAACGATTTCAGGAAACTACAAGCTATGTCACTGATGCGATCCTTGGAAACATTGTCAACCAAAAGCTGGATTTCCTCAAAATGCGTGAAACCGCTATCCCGTATCTGAGGCACATTCTTGAACAGTGCCACAATTGACGATGCTAACTTACTCCCAATTCTTACCCCGTGCTTGTCTCTCGCCATTCCTAGGCCGACTTCACAACATTCGGATGCCCTAATCAATACAGCAACAGCTTCTGAATCTCTGCCCTTTTGAACTAAGTAGCCAAGATGGTTGAAGGAGTTGATAAGTGCTGTATGCAATGAATTGTCCTGCAACGAAGGAGACTTCCACAATAAGAACGGGTCCAGGTACAGCGGAACGTCCTCATCCAAGAAAGGGATGGCGAAGTCTGCATCTTCCTGGGTTAAGGGAATATCGTAGAAATCGTTGAGTCGTGGACGGATGATAGCCAATTCAGACCTCTCATCTCAAGAACATTGCCAAGAACTATTGCATCAACGCTTCGGTGTGCCTAACTACTGAATAGCTGGACGCCTGCCCTACCCCAACATACCCCTCTACTGCCGCCACGCAATCGCCCGCCCACA
>DAOWNS010000278.1 GCA_030642465.1 Candidatus Thorarchaeota archaeon
AACGTGGACAAGAAATTGGTTTCGATCCTGATGGAAAACGGCAGGACCAGTCTATCTGCGATTGGAAAGCAACTCGGGATGTCACATGTCGCAGTAAGCAAGCGACTTGACAAGCTAGTAAGCAAGAAACTGGTGCGGGTTACTGCGGCAGTGAATGCTGAAGAAGTTGATGCCAAGGTTCTGTTCATAGGTCTTGAAACCGAGAGCATGGAAGTGGCTGACCGAATAGAGAAGAGGTACGCACACTGCCCGCGACTGCTGATGCTTGCGCCAGTGACAGGCCGCTACAATCTATTCGCAGTCATGGTTGCAGAAGACACCTTTTCGCTCGAGTCCATACTGGGAACCTGCAGCATGCGAACGGAGGAAGGAGTGAGAAGATCAGAGAGCTGGTTCGGCAATGCCCCCGTGATTCCGAAATATCTGCCCATTGACTTATCACCGAAGGGCAAGAAGACCGGTGCGAGCCCATGTGGCAGGATTTGCCGTGATTGTCCCCGTTACATATCGGACAAATGCGTCGGATGTCCCCCAAGTCCAGTGTACAAAGGAACTCTCTGGGCATCACCGCTTACGAAAGAGAAGCGCAAAAAGAAGAAAAAGAGCAAGAGTTAACTCCGTCCAATGTTGAACAAGCGCGGTGAAACAAATGAGTGATGTCTTCATTCACCCCTTGGCTGTAGTCGATGATGGAGCTCAGATTGGAAAGGGAACCAAGGTCTGGCACTTCGCACATGTCAGGGGAACTGCCATTGTTGGACAGAACTGCATCCTTGGTAAGGGCGTTTACATCGATGCTGATGTCGAGATAGGCAGCAACGTGAAGATTCAGAATGGTGTTTCTGTATACCAAGGAGTGACCGTGGAAGACGATGTGTTCCTTGGACCTCACATGACCTTCACCAATGACATGTACCCTCGAGCCTTCGGCGAGTCATGGGAGATTTCAAAGACACTGGTAAAGCGCGGAGCCTCGATTGGTGCCCATGCAGTCATCATCTGCAACATAACTCTGGGAGAATACAGCATGATCGGTAGTGGAGCAGTGGTGACCAAGGATGTTCCCGCGCATGGACTTGCTGTGGGTAATCCTGCATACCTTGCTGGTTTCGTGTGTAAGTGTGGACATCCCCTACGAAAAGAAGCGAACAGGACCAAAGAAGTGGTCACATTCCAATGCAGCAAATGCAATGAAGAAACGATCATACCGGTTTCGGACTATCAGAAGAAGGTCAGGTAGAAACTAGTTGTCTCGCATCTACAAGAAATTCGTCAATGAGCGCGTCGTTGGTCTCATTGAAGCCACAAAGCAGATTCGGAACTGCACTGTCATTGCACATATTGACCATGGCAAGACAACTCTCACGGACTCCCTGATTGCGGCCTCCGGACTTCTCTCGAAAGAGATCGCAGCAACAGCTAGACTGATGGACTACGATTTGATTGAGCAAGAGAGAGGCATAACCATCAAGGCGTCCGGAATAACACTGATTCACAAGAAGGAAGACCAAGAGTACCTTATCCACTTGATTGACACGCCGGGACACATCGACTTCTCAAGCCACGTCACTAGAGGGCTAAGGCTGACAGATGGTGCAATCATCGTTGTCGATGTTATTGAAGGCATAATGGTTCAGACTGAAACCGTGACAAGACAGGCCATGGATGAACTCGTGCGACCAACGCTGTTTGTGAACAAGGTTGACCGGCTCATCAAAGAAAGAAAACTCGGATCCAAGAAAGTGGCTGAAGAAATCAACAAGACCGTCCGAGAGTTCAATGCTATGCTTGGCAAGTACCTTGGGGACGACTTACTGGAGAGTTGGGAGGTTTCGTTCAGCAGAGGGTCTCTGTGCGTCGGTTCCGCCTTGGACAAGTGGGGCGTAGGTTTTGGCACACTGAAATCTAAGGCAGGAGGGAGCACAAAACCTGCGGATTTGGCAGCTGCTTTTGTTGAAATTATTGAGGAGGTTGTCGAGGTCTATCAAGGCGAGGATCGACAAGTTCTCTCCCAGAAGTATCCTGTCGCAGAAGTCATACTGGACTCAGTTGTTGATGTTTGCCCGGACCCCGTTCGCGCACAAGCGTATCGCATTCCCAGCTTCTGGAAAGGGGACATCAAGACAAAGGTAGGGACAAGTCTCGTGAAGTGCTCCGCTGCAGGTCCTTGCGTTCTCCTCGTAGGAGATGTCCAACCCGATAGACATGCAGGATTAGTTGCAGCTGTTAGGGTATTCTCAGGAACTCTACAACGAGGAAAGCCACTTGTGAATGTTCGGACAAAAAAACAAGGGAAGACACTGCAAGTCGGTTTCTTCATGTCCAAGCTACGGATAGCCCTCCCATCGGTGCCTGCAGGAAATCTAGCATTCATAACTGGCGTGAGAGACCTGGCTGTCGGAGATACTCTAGTAGAGAAGGGTCAAGAGGGAATCATTCCGATAAGCGAACTACAGTACCCAACTGAGCCTGTTGTCACATATACAATCGAACCAAAAGCCCTGGCTAATCTAAGTTCAATTCAGCAACCAATCGCGGAGTTCGCAGAAACGGACCCAGCTCTCGTTTTCGAAACAAATCCAGAAACTGGTGAGATGCTCCTCTCGGGAGCTGGAGAACTTCACATCGAGATCAGTGTTGAGAAACTTCAGCGCGTAGGGATAGAAATTGTGCTGGGCAAACCCATGGTCCTGCTCAAAGAACAGCTCAAAGCAGACGGAGATGCATGTTCGGATGGAGATGCCACCACGAGTGAGTTCACCGTACGCGCACTGCTGTTCAAGGGAGAACAAGATCTTGAAACGTACGGAACAATGCTGGATTCACAACACCTCTCTGCGTGCTACTTGATTGATTCAACAGGAAAGATTGAACCAACATCCGACGAAGCGGAATGGATGAGGGAAGGGTTCCGAGCAATCATCCGCAGTGGGCCTGTATCTGGGGAGAGAATGCGTAGATTGGTGGTTGTCATTGATGAAGCCAAGATTCGAGTCGAAGGTCCCGAGTCTTCATGGCGAGAGATAACCCAGCCATTGCTTCAGGCCATAAGGAAG
>DAOWNS010000316.1 GCA_030642465.1 Candidatus Thorarchaeota archaeon
CTCGTTCATAGTTCTCTGCCTTAGCGATTTTCTGAGCCTTCTTGAATCGCGAGAGCGCCTGACTGTAGCGTCCTGCTTTGAATGCGTTGAGACCCATTGCATCGAAACGTCTGGCGAGTCCTCTATCATTGCCTAATGTGCGATCAACCGCTTCCGCATCTTCAAGGTACTTCATCGCCGCATCATAATCACCGACGTCCATCTTGACAAGCGCTAGATTATGGTACACCGAGGCGATTCGGCTCATTGCGTCCGATTCGTCCTCGCTATCTGACTTTGCTCGCTTGAGCATCCGATTGGCGATGGTTAGAGCTCGACTGTAGTGGTCAAGCGCATTGCCGGTGTCTCCGCGCTGCCTGAACACATTGCCTATGTTCAGGTTCATTGTCTGTTCCCCAACTTCAATCTTGAGTCTTCTGCTGATTTCCAATAAGTTCTGGTAATTGGCAAGTGCGCGATTCAAGTCGCCTCGGATGAATGCCTGGTTACCGAATCTGCATGCTTCTTGGAAACTGAGCAGCGCGTCGACAGTTGTTCCTATCTCCTCGAACATCGCTCCTGACACTGTGACTCCACGTGTGAAGTCCTGTTTGGACATCTTCTCAACCATGGTGGTCATTTCTTTGATTGGTTTGACCACGGAGCGCCCTCTTCTGTAGGATATTACACCGACGACGACTGCTACAACCGCAAGAACACCTCCCAATGCTATCGTCAGCAGAAGGGTTTCTTGCATCACGACGTTCAGTATATTGTTGGCTGGTTCAATGACCTCGTCAGCGGGAACCACGATGGCAAGTGCGAAACCTGTGTTGGTTACATTGATGTGTGTGAGTATCCACGACTCTCCATCCTTTGTAAACTCAGTACTGCCCTGTCCTGCAGCGAGAGCACCGCTAAGCACATCTTGGAAGTCTGTTGCTTCCTGGCCAGTTTCAGAATCGAATTCCAGCTCGAAGATATTTGGTTGATACTCAGCAACAGGGTCCAAGTCTGGATGAGCCAAGACTGTACCGTCTGATGTCAGCAGATACGCGTATCCACTATCAAGGACCTCTATATCGAGAACCTCAGATCGAATTGTTTCAACCGATACGTCTGCGGAAATAACGCCAATCAATGTACCATTGTCATATCTAACAGGTCTACCAAATGACAACACCCAGTCAGTGCTTGGATCAAAGTTCAGTGTGAATGTTATTTCTTCACCCGTGACTCCCTCAACGTTGGTGTACCACGTTTCGACGTTGGGGTCATAGTCGTCAGCTGGGTTAAGCCATACTCCGGGGTCCTCCTGCTGGAAGTACCAGAGATTATCATACGGGTAGTTCCTCATCAGATGCTGATCGGATACTGCTGGATCGAAGCCCATGTACAGCCAGACATAATCTGGATTCATCTCATGAATCGCACTGAATATGTTAACCATGTTCGAGGTGATATCCAGAGTGGCGGCTGTCTTGGGAGAGAGGTCGAAGGGATCATTGTTGCGATAGTATGGTCTTGGCATGTAATAGCAATCAACATCGAATGAGATGAAATCCGAGTAGTATGCGTCAACAACATCTGGGTCAGTTTCAAAGGGTGGAAGAGTTTCCGGCTCTAGAATCGGATCCCAATAGTAGCTATGCCGAGCGGTTGCATTGATATTCCCATTGAAGAGGTCTTCACAATACCTCTCCATCATGTAAACCCCATCAATGTAGCTTTGAGTTCTCTCCTCAATGTAGAGCCTAGTGTCATTCGATATTCTCAGGAGATTCGCTAGCTCTTCTTCATGAAGTGCATTCGCAGCATCGCCAGCATTTTCTTGTGATACGTTAAAGATAGTCGTTGCTGACAACGCCGAGATGATTAAAATTGGTATCAACGATACCGTCACGAACGTCACAATGATTCGTCTGCTTATCTCCATCTGTACTCCTCCGAGTTATGATATTGCATTCCCTTTCTTGCTGATTCCATGATGTCCCCTCCTAATTCTAAACTGTCCAATGTTTCAATTCCTTGTTTAATCCAATCACGAATTCTCTAATATCTTGGCTCTTATCAAGAATAAACGAGTCGCCAATTAGCTCGCCTTCAACCAAACCTTCTCCAAGAAGAATTAGCAGCGTTCTACGTAGAATCTGCCTGTCCACTCCGGTTTCTAGTTCAAGCATCTCGATGTCTACTGTATTTTCGCCCCCGAGCACTTTGGCGACAGAAGTCCGCAATTTGTTGGGCGTAATCGGTGTTGCTTTCTTGGGCAACTTCAATTTCGTCCGCCCTGTCCGGACAAAGACATTGCCATCAAAGTGTCCTCTGATGATTTTCTTCTTCATCATTGTCTGAAGGCTTCGCCGAAGATTGTAAGCAGCTGGTTGAGAAAGCGTTCTCCTCAAGATTCGGTCCAAGGCTTTCAGAGGAATTCGCGTGTGCTTTGATGTTATCGATTCAAGGCTTTCTTGAAGGAATTCCTCAATCGCGTACTCATCGAGTACCTCAAGAGTGGCGCCGCAGGAATCACAGGTTGCTGCTTCTGGTGA
>DAOWNS010000145.1 GCA_030642465.1 Candidatus Thorarchaeota archaeon
AGTGAAACATCCATCCAAGTGTAAGGCATCTTCTGGGCGAAGATTTATGACCACACCAAAGGCGAAGAGATGCGGAGCTCATAGGTGAGGATGGAATTGACTCTGAACGACTCTGGTTATAGGGGCCTGGTTCTTGAGAAATTATCCGCTGCTGGCGCAAAGGTCGGTGATACAATCACAATCGACCATCAAGGACGAGAGTATGCAGGCATTCTCATGCCTCGAGCACAGATTGGACGGGATCCCGACCATGTTGTGATAAAACTCGTTTCAGGATACAATATTGGCATTCGGCTGAATAAGCTATCCAAAATTCACTCAGTTAAATCGGGAACGAAAAGAAAGCGGCCTGCAAAAAAGACTACATCCAAAGCGCATTCCGGTCTGCCTACTGTTTCAATCTTGAGTACTGGTGGTACGATTGCAAGCAAGGTGGACTATCAGACTGGCGCTGTCAACCCTGCATTGTCAGCACAGGATCTATATGATACAGTTCCCGAGCTCAAGGATCATGCGAATATTCACGCTCGCATTGTAATGAGCGTTCTTTCAGAGAATATTCAACCTGCCGATTGGACGAAGATTGCTAGAAGTGTTTCATCCGAAATCAAGAAGAACGTGGATGGAGTCGTAATTGCGCATGGCACAGATACGCTCGGAATCACTTCTGCTGCACTTGCTTTTGCACTCCAAGATTTACCTGTTCCAGTCGTTCTTGTAGGCTCCCAAAGGTCATCTGATAGGCCGTCTTCTGATGCTGCTATGAACCTGATTAGAGCAACTGATTTCGTCGGGCATGCGAATGCGGCTGAGATTATGGTGGTAATGCACGGTGAAACAGATGATACATTTGCATATGCACACAGGGGAACTCGAGTGCGTAAATGTCACACTAGCAGAAGGGATGCTTTCCAGTCAGTCAACCACAGTCCCTTATTCAGAATAGATGAAAAGGACATAGTTGAGCTGTCTGCTCCTCTTCTAGCACGAGACCCCGAGCGCAAACTAAAGTTGAAGCCCAAGTTTGATGATAGAGTCACTATCGTGAACACTTTTCCGGGAATCAAACCTGAGGTGATTGACTCGTACGTTGATAGCGGATACAGAGGACTTGTATTGGCTGGAACTGGTCTTGGACATGCCCCTGAACACATTCATCCAGCACTGAAACGGGCCATAGATGCTGGTGTCATCGTGGCCATGACAAGCCAATGCATCTGGGGGCGTGTCAACATGAACGTATATCGACCAGGCGTGGAGATGCTCGAAATGGGCGTCATACCATGCGAAAACATGCTCACCGAAACAGCGACTGTAAAGCTAATGTGGCTTCTTGCAAACACGAAGACTGTGGAGAAGGCACATGCTGCAATGTCTGAGTCCATCGTTGGCGAGATAAACATGCGAACTGAACAGTCCGAGTATCGAATACAGTCGGAGGTCTGTTGAGTGAGCGACAATAGTCGCTATAGGAAAATTGGTTTAATGGTGGGACTTGAACTTCATCAGCAACTCAATACATCTCGCAAGCTCTTCTGCCACTGTCCGACAGTGATTCGTGACGACAAGCCCGACGGCGGGTTTGTGAGAAGACTCAGACCCACACAAAGCGAAATGGGTGCAGTTGACCCCGCAGCACTTTTCGAGTTTCAGAGGAAAAAGAGATTCTATTACGAGTATTACAATGACACAACTTGTTTGGTAGAGGCTGACGAGGAACCGCCTCACAATCTGTGTGAAGAGTCCATCGATGTGGCTCTTACAATGGCTACCTTCCTAGGTTCATCCCCATTAGATGAAATACACGCAATGAGGAAAATCGTGATAGATGGTAGCAACACAACTGGCTTTCAACGCACAGCCATTATTGCCATGGGTGGCAAGGTCTTGGTGGGAACCAAAGAAATCGGTATACTGGCAATCAGTCTTGAAGAGGACGCAGCCCGCAAGATCGCAGATGATGACAAAGAGAACATGAAGATATATCGACTGGACAGACTAGGCATTCCTTTGATTGAGGTTGCAACAGCTCCTGACATCAGAACCCCCTCCGAAGCTCAAGAAACTGCTTTGGCGATTGGTCTGCTTTTGAGATCCACTGGAAAGGTAAAGCGTGGACTTGGCACAATCCGTCAAGATGTTAATGTGTCCATCAAAGGAGGGGCCATTATCGAAATTAAGGGGTTTCAACAACTCGACATGCTATCTACTCTTGTCGAACTAGAAGCCCTTCGGCAGGAGCGTTTGTTGGAGATACGTGACGCCCTACATGAGAGAAACATTTCTCCCAAGCAAATCAGGAGCGAACCGGTAGATGTCAGCGCCATCTTTGCAAAATCAGCTTCCAAGATGATCAAGAAGGCATTGAAGGCCGGCCACACGTTCTATGGAGTGCGGCTTCCAGGTTTTGCTGGTCTGCTAGGACGTGAGGTGCAACCGGAGCGCAGGCTTGGCACAGAACTGTCAGATTATGCCAAATTCTGGGGGGACGTAGGAGGTATCTTCCATACTGACGAACTGCCAGGATATGGAATATCTACACAAGAGGTAGCCCAACTAAAACAAGCTGTAGACGCAGGGTCTCAAGATGCCGTGGCAATAGTCGCAGCTCCGGTGCGCAAGTGTGTGGATGCGCTCGAGGCGGTAGTACGACGAGCACGTGCGGCAATTGAAGGTGTGCCAGCTGAAACCCGAACTCCATTACCCAACGGAACAACGAAGTATGCACGTCCTCGCCCAGGTGCGGAGAGGATGTATCCGGAAACCGACGTAAGACCGGTGAAAATAACACAGTCCCGTTTAAAACGGACTAAGAAAAACATGCCTGAAACCTTTGACAGCAAAGAGAAGCGATTCGTTAAGGAATACGGTCTCAGCAAGGACCTTGCGTCACAGATGGTGCGTTCCCTGAATCTTCCACTATTTGAGCAAATCATGAGCGAGATGAAAGTCCCCGCAACACTGCTGGCCGTGACACTGGAAAATACAGTTGTAAGTCTCCATCGCGATGGCGTTCCCATTGAACGATTGGAGGATAATCACTTCCGGCAGCTCTTCAAATGCGTCACCAAAGCTGAAGTTTCTCCAGATGCAATCCCTGCAATTCTGACATATCTTGCGAATAATCCCACCTCTGGGATTCAAGATACGCTGGATGCAACAAATCTTGGCAAGATAGATACTACCGAGATTGAAAACTTGGTTCGAAAGATAGTGGAGGATCGAATTGATTTCGTGCGCGGACAAGGAGAGAGGGCGCTCGGTGGGCTCATGGGTGTTGCAATGAAGCAGCTAAGAGGAAAGGCTGATGGGAAAGTCATCAAGGAGCTGCTTGCAGCCGAAATTCAACGTGTTCTTGCGTCCGCTGAAGAATAGATTTAAGAGTCTACACCATCGGCCCGTCTAACTTGAATCACATGCCGCGGTGGCCTAGCCTGGTTAGGGCGCGAGACTCATAATCTTGCTGGATCTTTCCGGTCAAAATCATGGGGTCATTGTCTCATGCCTGGCCCGAGATGAGAAATCTCGAAGTCGAGGGCTCGAATCCCTCCCGCGGCACTTCCACTCCCACTCCCTTCGGCTTTGCAGGTATGTTTTTGTGTGTGCAGAATTTCTCGTTAGATGTGAGATTCGCACCGTAGAGAGAGAGGTTACTTGGAATGAAACTCCCCTTCAAGACCCTTGATGACGTTGAAACCGAAGGAAAGCGTGTTTTGGTCCGCGTTGACATAAACTGCTCTGTTGACCCCGATACTAAGAAGATAACCGATGATTCTAGAATAGATGCCATTGTTCCCACACTCGAAGAATTGTCCAAAAGCAAGGTTGTGTTGATGGCACACCAAGGACGTCCGGGCAGTAGCGATTTCATATCGCTTGAACAACATACTAAGATTCTGCGGAAACTGGGTTTCAATGCAATCTTTGTGGATGATATATTCGGAAACAAAGCCAAGGCGGCTATAGAGAAGGTGCAGGTAGGAGAGATACTTGTTCTCCAAAATGTGAGGATGTTCGAGGGCGAACTGAAGAAAGCACCACCAGACGAAGTTGCAAAAGAGGCAATTGTTCAGGAGCTTTATCCATTGTTTGATCTATTCGTAAACGATGCGTTTGGTGCAGCACACAGGTCTCAAGCATCCCTTGTCGGTTTCACAACAGTCCTGCCATCAGTTGCAGGTCGGCTTGTTGAGAAGGAGATTCGTACATTGACCGATGCCACAGCCGTAGAGCAACACCCTTGGATTCTCGTTTTCGGTGGGGCTAAGGTCGCTGACAAGGTGAAGACTCTAGGAAAGTTGCTAGCCACGGGGCGAGTTGACAATGCACTACTAGGAGGTCTTCTTGGCCAGCTGTTCTTGATTGCAAAGGGCGCGATTCCCACAGAATACTCTGCCCCAATCAAGGGTTTCGAATCGGCAGTGCAAACAGCGAAAGAGCTCCTAGAGGAATATTCCGACATACTAGTTCTCCCAAAGGACGCAGCAGTTGAGAGAGATGGCACGCGAGTTGAGTGTGCGTTCAATGAAATGTCTGGCAATCCATTCTTTGACATAGGGCCGTCCACAGCCAGTGAGTACATGCAGATGATACGTGAGGCTGCAGTGGTGTTCGCAAATGGTCCGATGGGCCTTTTCGAGAAAGAGCCCTTTGCTAAGGGCACAATCAGCATTCTGAATGCGATTGCTGAGTGTGAAGGTGTTACAGTTGTCGGGGGCGGGCATTTGGGCGCGATGGCAATAAACGAGGGCTTTGCAGACAGGATTTCACACATCAGTACGGGGGGTGGAGCCACGATTAACTTCCTGACTGGGAAAAAGCTGGATCTCGTGGTGGCACTTGAAGAGGCCGCGCGTAGGATGGTGTAGTTATGCAATTGTTGGAGCTTTCACATATTCTTTTCATCTACCTAATCGCTGTGAACACTTTAGCTTTCATCCTTATGTGTTATGACAAAAGAAAGGCTAAGAAGAAAGAAAGGCGTATCGCAGAGGCTACGCTGCTACTGCCATCATTCATTGGTGGCGCCATTGGCCTATTCATTGGGATGTTCAAGTTTCGGCACAAAACTTTGAAACGCTCATTTC
>DAOWNS010000285.1 GCA_030642465.1 Candidatus Thorarchaeota archaeon
CATTCAGAATGACCTCTACTCGGAAGTACGTTAGCGATGCTTCGCCGACAGAACCCGTCAACACTTTCGCGTTGAACACGAGTGTGATACGAGGATTAATCGATTCGTTCGTAGGATCCAGAGCCGTAATCCTGACCTCCAGTAGGTCGAATTCCAGATTGGTGACGAGCGAGTGGCTCCCAGCAAAATAGGAGCTACTTGACGCTAATCCCAAACCGCTTACGATTCCAAGTATGAGTGTCACAACGAGTATAATGTTCTGTGTCTTTGCGTCCGCAATCATATTGACCAACATCACTTTTACCTGAAAGGGTTGAATATCTCCCTTGTGCTCTGCGCATATGAACAGAGCGTATCATCCAGCAATGGATGCAAGCATAACAAGATGAATAATCCACGGAAATATGGCAAGAAACGCAGGCAGCGGAATCGCTGGGAGTATCTCACCTTCCTTTGCGAGGACTGTAGCGTTAATCACAATGCCAAGCAAGCACATCAATATAGACATCGCCCATACAAAGGAAGGGAAGTAGACCAATGAGTGCGCTGCGATTAAAGCAAATACAATGAAGTCGCCGGCCCCTACCGAGGCGTTCTCTGACTGAATACGTGCATAATCAAACGGGTCTGAAGCAATCCTTCTTGATATCGCCACTGGCTCAGCTGCAGGCGAGAACTTCGTGAGGAAGAAATCTTCGATGATTATTGCTATGATTAGTACAAACATGGTCGACGTGATCATAGTGATCCCCATAAATATCCCGAAGATGCCACTGTAAAACGCAACATATAGGCTCCGAAGCAAGGGCGGGATTGCGTCAATTATTATCATTACAATCGAAAGCATTGACACGCCTAATGAGATGACTAGCACAATTCCTTGGAAAACACCAGTTGTCCCCTTGAACAGCACTAGGATGAGAGATTGTCCTAGAAACATCGATATGAAGAACAAAATGGGAGACGCGACGAAGGCCATTACTAACTTCCTTGAGCCCCGTCCCCTCCTATGAAGCACCCAGAACAGCAAGAATACTACAGTACCGCCGATGAGGACTGACACCACCGCCTCAATCAGTACCTGCATGGGACTGTAGTCCTGAGCTATTCCAACGAATCTGCCGATGATTGTGGAATTCAGGACGGCCCATGCCATATAGGAACCTACCAGTAAAGGGGTTGCAGAGAGCAAGATAAGAATTGAGCGCGATCGGTCCAGTTTCATCCCATTGTCTCCAAAGTGACATACAAAGACGGAGGTTAAAGAAGCTAAGTTCACCGCAAGTCTTTGTGAGAGCCTATTGTCCACTCGCTTTTTGATTGATAAGGGAAAAAAGAAAGGGGATGGGGACGAATGTCCCCAATAAATTACTCTACTTCTGTCTCATCAAGACATATCCACCGACGAGGATAACTACCGCAGCACCAACTGCACCGGCTACAATAGCCATAGTGAAGTCAGGCGGTACTACCGTTGTGGTGGTAGTAGTTGTGGTCGTTGGCACTGTCCTGTCAGGACCGAAGAAGTAGTTCGGGTTGTAGGCCAACTCAGCGAACTCACCAGCAACATACTCGGTGATGTTGAATGGTCCTGAGGTCACCATCTCCTCAACTGGAGGATTGGGGTTCCACTCAGCCCAGTCTTCAATCACAATCTCCTGCATTATATGCTTCGGGAGGATTGGCTTGAATGCGACGCCGTGTAGATGCCAGTAGGACTCAGTATTGAACTCAACAACGACTGTGTAGGTTGATGGAGCATATGCTGCGCTCATCTCCAACAGGTCTGGCCGATATCTGTTTCCAGGCGCGTCTCTTAGGAAGTTCAGCGAGAACGCGACATCATGGGCCGTCAATGGCATACCGTCAGTCCAAGTTGCATTCTGAAGCATTTGGAAGGTAAACCGGGTATGCTTATCGGGGATTGCCTCATTATCAGCATGCGTTTCAGCTGTGTATGACTCAGCCAGCCACATCATATCCAAACCACTGTCATCAAGGGTCATCAATGAGTCATAGAACTCGCCTATCACTTGGATGGTGTAAGCTGAGCTAGCACCCAATATGTTGAATGTGTCGAGGTCGAGCGAGTTGCTCCAACGGAAGGTTCCTCCGAACGGACCACCCTGGTCAGCCTTTAGATGAACTTTCTTGTTCGTCCAAGAGCCCGGGACTCCGTCGGACCAATCGTTAACGTGACCTTCGAATTTGTCGTCCCTCCATGCGTGGTACATTATGTTCTGGTAACAGACGATGTACGGACACTCATAGACCCAGATCTTCTGCAGTTCAGCTGAGGCCTTATAGACAGTATCATAGTCCGTTGAGTGGAGCAAATCGTCGATCCAGTAGTCGTAGCAAGCGTTCTTGAAGTTCGGGAAGTTCAAGAATGGTTCGTTTGCGTTCCATGACGCCCACTCTTTACCTAGGAAGTCAACGTCAGATCCACCAAAGTTCCAAGCAAGGAAGCACATGTCGTAAGCGAGGTGGTTGTTCAGCCTGCCAAGATACTCGTAGAAGTCAGTGGGTTTAGAGGTAGCCTCAATACCCAGATCAAGAAGAGCTTCTTTGATGAAGGCTCCAACCTCGACGGCGACTGGTGAGGATGCTCCACACTCAACCACGATCGGATCGAAAGCACCGTTGGGGCCAGTTCTGAATCCAGTTTCGTTGTTAACTGGGAACCCAGCGGCTTCCAGAAGCGCAATACCCGTTTCTATATCTTGTTCATAGTAAGTATAGGGTAGCTGCCCCTCAATGGACCATCCGTTCTGCTTAGGCACAGGGGAATCCTGTGATCCTGAGAAACCTTCGAATATGTCAGCAGAGATTGCATTCTTGTCCAATGCGAATGCTATTGCTCTCCGGACCGCAGTATAGTTGAGCGGATACCGATCAGTATTGATTGTGAC
>DAOWNS010000160.1 GCA_030642465.1 Candidatus Thorarchaeota archaeon
CACCACCATCGTCGCTCCCGACGATTGATTTATCTCCTATCGAGTCACAACTAATACGAGTGCAGTCCATTTGTTTCATATGATATAGATAGTCTGCACATCTACTGCCCATTCATCAAGGTGAATTCGTGTTGATAACGACTCGAAAACTCAACAAAGTGCGTAACTCGTTCTATGTATACTTGCCAAAACAATGGTGCTCTGACTACGACCTAACAAGTGATTCGGAGGTCCGGATTCAGGAGGGCGCGGACGGTACGCTCCTGATATCGCCCACTTCCACAAAACCAAAGGAGAGAGATTATCTTCGATTTCAGGTAGATGATGTGATCAAGGATCAAATCGAAAACTTGTTGGTCGGAGCGTACATAGTGGGAGTGCAAGGTCTCAATATCGGCACATCTAAGCCGTTGGATATGAGAACTCGTGAAAGAATTAGTAGTTGGATCAGAAAGCTACCAGGTTTAGAAATTCTAGACGAACATGAGAAAAGCATTACAATAATCGACACAAGCGAGAAGCAGGTTGTACTACCAGTGTTGAGACGGCAGTTCTCCACAACGAAATACATGCTCGGAGGCCTTCTGCGGGCTCTGGAAACTGGCGAGATAGAGGAAACCTCTAGAATCGTGAGTCGGGACGATGATGTTGATCGTCATCGGTATTTTGTTGAGCGGCTCTGTCACATAGCCTTGCACGACCCTGCCTATGCACGTCGGATTTCGATTACGCGCTCTGATTGTCTGCACTTCAGTCTTGCAGCAAAGTACATTGAGAGAGTAGCTGACCATATCTGCGGTGCTATTAACGAGATTGCAAACGTTAAGGAAATCGACCCGTTTCTTGCTAAGTCAGGTAAAGCCCTCGCGAAAGCTTATGACGAGGCAACTCATACATTCTTCAGTTCCGAGGCAAATCGCGGGGATAAACGTAGGACCGCCCTCACGAAAGCAACTAGAGAAGCATTTGAAGCGTTGATCAGCGCCAAGCGGATGTCCGCTAAACTCGCTAAGCGAGAGGCTTCAAAGAGAAGCTACGGACCACATGAGGCTCTGATTCTATTCCACATGGAGAGAATCGCTTCTTATTGCAGCGACATTGGAGAGGTTGCAATCAATCGAATCATCGAGAAACGAATCCGTGGGCCGTCAATTGTGGAGTGAATGTCCCGCCACGTGAATCTAAAAACTCCTCTCTTGGATTTCTAATCGCCCAACGAAGATAACCGTGAAAATTACTATCAGTGAGCATGTAACGATTCCCAAACCGAGAGGTGACATTGACTTGAGAGTATTGATCAACCATTCTAGCGGCGAAGAAGGCGCGAAGTCCGTGGTAGACGTTGGGGTTGTGACGTAGGGAGGACAGGGTGACCAGGTGTAGAAGTAGCTGGGGTTGAACGTAAGCTCGATGAACTCCCCCTCTTGGTAGTCTGAGATGTTGAATGGTCCAGATGTCACCATCATTTCCCCGGGGGGTTCCGGATTCCAGAGGTTCCAATCATTAACACCCACTTCCTCGAAGACATGTTTGGGGATGATGGGCTTGTACGCAATGTTATACAGATGCCAGTAGGACTCAGAACTGAATTCAACGATTAGCGTGTAGGTTGTTTCAGCGTATGCTAGAGTCATATTGGTTAGGTCGTAGCCGTACGGATTTCCAGGCGCATCGTGGTAGTAGTTCATCGTATACGCTGCATCTTCTGCTGTCAGCGGCGTGCCATCAGTCCACGTTGCGTTTTGGATTAAATTGAATGTAAATCGCGTATGTCCCTCCGGCACGGCGAAGTTGTCTGCGTGGGTTTCAGCCAAGAAAGATTCAGCTAGCCACATCATATCAAGGCCGTTAGCATCTAGTTTCAAAAGACTGTCGTACAGCAGCTTAAACATATTCATAGCATAAGGGTCACTGGTGACCATGAAGTTGAAGCTGCTGATGCCATGAGGAATGCTACGTCTGAATGTGCCTCCCCAAGGGCCGCCGGCATCTGCCCTAAGGTGTATCTTGTAATTGGTCCACCAACCAGGCACACCGGTTACAATATCGTTGACATGACCCTCATACCTGTCAGTTCTGTACGCATGAAACAATATGTTTTCAAAGACGGGAATGATTGGACATTCGTAAGCAACTATCTTCTGTAGCTCGTGAGCGGCTGCCCTAAAATCCCACGCAACAGTCGCGTTCAGTAGTAGGTTTCTCCAAGAGTCGTAGGTTTCATTTCTGAAGCTCGGATGATTCAAGTACAGGTTGTCTGCGTTCTCCGACCAGAATTCATAAGCCAGCCAATCAACGTCGTAATCGTCAAAGGCTCTTTGATAGACGTACATATCGTAATCAAGAAGCCGAATGCCACCGCTCCGTAGGATGTAATCCAAGTCGGAGCTCATGTTGAGGGTTGCATCAACCTGAAGGTCATGCAAAGCATCAACGACAAACTGGCCAACTGCAACATCAATTCGCGATGAATTGTCTGCTTGTACCCAGACACTGAAATTAGAGCCATCAGGCGCTTCTCGAAATCCGTCGTAGTCTAAATCTTCAAATCCTGCATTGTCGAGGAGTGCGTTGCCTTCGATTAGGTCATTATCATAATAGGAATAGGGTAACTGCCCTTCAATCGAGAATGGGTTCAAAGCTGGTACACAGGCATCTAGAGGAGTAGCTTCTCCATACATGATATTAATACAGATTCCCCTCTTATCGAGAGCAAAGCCAAGGGCTCTTCTGAAGGATGTGATATTGTAAGGATACTTCGCACAGTTGATGCATACATACTCGTATCCATTAACCAAGGTGGAAGATAATTCTATGTCTTCGGGGGCCCATGCAAAGTTGAAAAGGTCGATGTCAATTGGGCATCCTATCAGGTCGATTTCGTTGTTTAGAAGTGCTGTTGTCTGATCCACTGGGTCTGGAATGATATCGTATACTATCTTATCGATATAGGGGCCGCTCTTTAGACCCCCAGGTGGCGGTTGTGCAAGAGCAGGCGCTGGGAGAGCAAATAGGAGCAAAAGCAGGGCAAGTGCCGTGAGAGCGGTCCCCTTGCGATATACCCCCGCCATCATAATTAGCTACTCCTGAAACCGTATCTTCGAATTATAAATGGCTCAAAACAGTGATAAAACAGTGCTTTTGTTACTGGGAACACATCAATCTATGATGAACCAGTCTGTTATCAGGTGGTTAGAATGGTTACCAGGAACTCGAAATCAAAACACCTCAACGAACTAAATGGAAAGGACTGGGTGAAAGCTACCAAATCTTGGTTTGTATTAAATCCCAAGCCGCGCAAGAAGGCACAAAAGCACCATCCTGCGAAATTCCCTGAAGAGCTTGTCAGTCGTTTTGTGCAGTTTTTCACCCAACCCGGTGCATGGGTGATTGATCCTTTCGCCGGCGTGGGAAGTACATCCGTTGCTTGTAGTCAGCTTGAGAGGAACTCTGTAGGGATTGAGCTAATGTCTGAATTCGTTGAGATAGGTCTCGAGGCTCTCAAAGCGACATCCATTGGTACTGAACACCATTTGATTGTGGGAGATTCTACTAAGATAGATACGGTGCTTGCTGAGCACTTCGGCAACGATTTGCCGACATTTGAGTTCCTAATAACGTCACCTCCATACTGGAACATGCTGCGAAAGTCACGTGGAGGGAATGAAACAGTCCACAAAGAGAGAAAGGCCAAAGGGCTCAAGCAGTACTACAGCGATTCAAATCTGGATATCGGCAACATAGACTCGTACGAGAGCTACATCGAATCTGTTGGCAGAGTCTTGGATGGCGTCCATCCGTTCCTTTCAGACGGAGCGTACCTCGCGGTTGTTGCTCAAAACATGCGCGATGTCGATGGGATTATGCGACCCATTGCATGGGATCTCGCGCGGAGATTCTCACGCATGTACGAGTTGAAACAGGAACAAATTTGGTGTCAAGACAATAAGCGCCTAGGTTGTTGGGGATTTCCCACGACCTATGTTTCGAACGTACACCACCATTACTGCCTTGTACTCCAAAAAGCAAAAGCGAAAACCTAGTATATAATTTCTCAAGGAAGAAAGGTTCATCTAAACGTCAGGCATTGAATTCATGTACACTTCAGAGCCTTCATATACTGAGAATCGAAGCGAAACGCTATGCCCGAACAGTTTCGAGACCTCCAGCTTTCGGATGAGAGTTCAGTCATGGAGCTCTGCAAGGACATTTGGGAAGGAAATGACTACGTACCTGACAGCTTCTCCTACTGGATCAAGGAACATAATTCCAATCCGATTGGCCTTTTTGTTGATGGGGAACTTCTTGCTTTGGGGAATCTTGAAGCCGCCCCTGACGCTTCCTTTGCTTGGATTAAGGGGCTCAGGGTGAACACAAGCCGCCAGCACGAAGGTCACGGGACAAAACTGGTTGAATATATGATTGACTTGGCAAGAAAAAGAGGAATCAAGAAGATTAGATATGCCACTGGTTCAAGAAACGAGCATTCAGTTCATCTAGCCAAGAAACTAGGCTTCGCGGTAGCCAACAGTATCGGCTACTTTCGATTATCCAATCCCTATCCTCAACACCCAGCGCCTAGTCCTTTAACAGTCCCACTTGCAGCAAGCTCTGAACGTCTTCATGAAGTGCTATCTTCTACTCCCGAGCTTGTGGAGTCAGGAACATTGCCGCTTCTCTGGGGCTTCGAGGATAAGGAACTTGAAGGTCTGATAAGACTTGAAAATAGAACTGAGTTCAAGTTGATTGTGGGCGAC
>DAOWNS010000167.1 GCA_030642465.1 Candidatus Thorarchaeota archaeon
GGTAGTGATATCTAATGCCACCTTTGAATGGGCCTCTTGCGTCGTTATGCTGGACTCTGTATCCTGTAAATACTCTCAGTTTGCCGTCGTCCATTCTTACTGGAATCGACACCTCGAGTATCCGTTTCGGATGTTTGATAATCTCAATTAAGTCCGGATTTAGATTGGTCATTTTCGCAACTATATCAATCTGTTTCTTGGCAATCTCAAACGGGTTGAGTGTAATGTTTTGTTTGTCTTCTTCGCCAGACATATGCTCTTCCTCCATCTGGAGTGCTTCTAGGAATGGCATTGGCTGACTCGGAGTTCTTTTTATGTCATTTGGTAGAGATAATACTCTAGTGAGTAATGCGCGTGAAGCTGCACATCTACGGGATAATAACCACCCGACCAGTTCTGAAAGTGGCGCTTTCGTGCCTCATTAATGTACAAGATTGCTTGCGCTTCGACGACTACTTTGGTCGAAGAGCCTTCCTTAGTTCTCTCCCGCGATGAATACCCATTCGATTCCGGATGTAGAGCAATGATACAATCTGCCAATCAAAGGAAATCGTCATCATTGGTGTGAGGTATGTGATGCTTGCATGTCCAAAACATCCAGGGAACCTAATCCTGTACTCTTCATCCCACCTAAGATGATCTTCGATGCGATAATGATTGCTGAATACAAATGCGTTGTACTTTCCTTGGAGCGTCTTGAACAAAATGGGAATGTGATCATCCATGATGAACTCTGAGAGGATTTTCTCTCGATTCTTTTTTATCTCAACCAATGATAACACTAGGTTGCAGCCCGGGGGAACAAAGAGACTCGGAAAACTGCACACAGGTTTTCGGATATAACCCGCTTTGACCAAGGCGGATATTCGATTTTGAACCGTCTTCCTATGAAGACCAGTCTTCTCACACAACAGGGTTTGGTTAATCTTAAAGCCAACACCGTTTGTTAAGCATTGGGCGACCTCCAGATCTGCCGAATTGAGAATACAGCCGCGAATACCGATGTTCCCATGGTTTTCATATTCCTTCAACACCAGAGCCATACCTGAGCTGGGTTCGTACTTGACCATGAGATCGTTTGCGTAGTAAGAAGTCATTGACGCGAATCTTGTCAGGTGCTCAGGAATCTTGTATTCCGCTTTCATAGTAGCTGGAAGAGACTCCCTCCATCGCAAGTAACTCGATATATTCTTGTGGTAGATTAGGAGTATTGTGTTGTGCTCCAAGTGTCTGGTTTTGAAGGCAGCCAGAATGTAAGGATCTTGCTTGATCCATTGAATGAAGCGTTCATCATCAGGCACCTCAACATGAAGGATAACAAGCAATGGATACACTTTCGCCAAGCCTAGAAATGGAACAGAGGGAGGTTTAAGAAGTCCACAGTCGAGGATACGCTGCACTCTCCGTATCATCGTATGTCTATGTTTTTCCAGAGTTCTAGAAAGCTGACTATAATTCACACTGACAGCATTCCCTGACACCAATTCTTCCAGAATTATGAGATTGTTTTTATCATCGAGCGAATCCGTCATATTTTGATGACCTCTGCGACAAGATTAACACTTTGCAATGCCATTACTATCAAGAATGGCAGAAGCAGATGTGTTCAACAGTAAGAAAATACTCTCATTGCTGCGCCATTCAATGGCAAAATTGTACATAAATATGGGAAATAATGTTACACTAATCGACATGATATGCATGAAATATGTAATCCTCATTTAAATACTTTTTTCATTGATTTCTACACAGAGCCCTCAGTTATTGATAGGGAGAAAGAATGAAATGTCGAATCTGAAGAGCATAACGGAAGATTTCCAGACCCACCAGGTGTTGGCCTTCGAGAAACTGCTTGAAGATGTCAACGTCACAGCTTTCAACGACAATTGGGGTCCTGAGAAGGTTGTCCAGGTCTATGACCCTGACCTAAGGATGGAGGGTATTCTCATAATAGACAATACGGCGCTAGGACCTGGAAAGGGTGGTTTTCGGATAAGAGCTGATCTGACACCAAAAGAAGTATTTAGACTCGCTAGGACAATGACTTGGAAATGTGCACTTGCGGATCTTCCTTTCGGAGGTGCGAAGGGGGGAATACGTGCAGACCCATATTTGATTGACAAACTGAAGCACGTCAAGTCATTTGCCAAGGCGGTTTCGCCATATGTGCCAAATGATTGGGTTGCAGCGCCTGACATGAATATCGGAGAGAGAGAAATAAGAGCTTTCGTAGAAACCATAGGCGATGGCAAGGCTGCAACTGGGAAGCCCGAAGATATGGGAGGGATACCACATGAGCTTGGCACTACGGGGTTTGGAGTAGGAGTCAGCATAGAATCAACGCTGAAGTTCATGTCCCAGTTCATTCCGATTCAGGAAACCGTAGAAGATCTGAAAGTGGCCATTCAAGGATTCGGCAACGTGGGTTCTGAACTGGGCATGTATCTTGCGAACCGTGGGGCGAAGATTGTTGCAATAAGTGATTTCTGGGGTGCTGCCTATAACCCTGATGGCATCGAAATGAAAACGGCTGCAAAGCATGCCTACGCGACCCAAGAGAAACAATCCTGCATTCACTGTAAAAACGCAAGAAGGATTGGAAGAAACGAAATTCTAGAAGTTGATTGTGATGTTTTGGTGCCTGCTGCTGTTGGAGGAGTAATAACGGAAACAAATGCGGGAAAACTCAAGACAAAGATAGTGGTGGAAGCCGCAAACAATCCAACAACACGTAAGGGCGAAGAAACTCTCTTCAGAAGAGGAATCTTAGTTATCCCGGATATGCTGGCAAACGCAGGAGGAGTCATTGGCTCCTACGCGGAATATCTTGGCAAAAGCCCGGATGCGGCCTTCACTTTGATAGATTCTAAAATCAGTGAGAACACAAGAAAAGTCCTCGAAAGCTCTGTTTCGGGCGACGTTGTAATACTTCCAAGAGATGCTGCTATGATGATGGCAAAGGAAAGGGTTCTGAAAGCGATGATTAGTCGCAAAGAGAACCGTGAAGATCAGAAAGGAAAAGGGAGGTGATAGTATGGAAAAGAGAAAAGCTTCGATCTTGCGAGCATTGAACATGGGAGGTGGCTGTTGTCCACTCGGCTACATAGTCATTCACACCAATATCGTAGAGCCGCTCCCGTTTCTTGAATCTCTAGAGGAAGAAGGCTATGTCCGTCGCATTAACGGTGACGGCTGGTCCCCAACTAGCTCGCCCAAATTCGAGATCACTGAAAAGGCACACAAGAAACTCAGGGAGATGGATTCTGCGGGACTCACAATCCCTCTGAGCGCAGTGGAAACAGCAATGGCCTAGCAGTGAGAAACTGTTGGTGACTACCTGAACATATGCGGTTGCGTGGGAGGCTCCACCTTGAGGAATTTTGGAAGCAAGGCGGGGGCTCCCACAGGAAATATCGAAGTCCGACACGTGCCGTCGAAGCCCCACTAATCGCGAGGGTCGCTTGAAAAGAAAGATGAATTGACAAGAACAGAATCATGAAGGGAGTGTGAAGAACATTGCCAATGATAAGCGAAATAGCAGTAGAATCGGTTCAGCTAAAATGTCCGAGATGTGGTCAGCCACTGAAGCAACTCCGTATCACAAAAGATGAAGACTACTATATCTGCTCTCAATGCGGCAGAGGCAGTGATGTATTTGTTTGGAAGATCACGGGCAAGCTAATGCCCAAAACGGGATGAGCTTCCATACAGATAACACAGACATCCAGTGATATGGCACATCTGCCAGACTCTGGATTGTCGTTGGCTGTCATTGCGGAGTAATAATTCAGGTGGATGAGTTGATAGTGAATCAAGAAGAAGTAGACATAGCTCGGGTCTTGCTTGAAAAGGGGTCGAACCTTCATCCTACTGAATAGTTTCGTCGGTTGAGTCGTCCTTTTCAATTTGGCCATAACCTAATCGGTCCCTTTCGCGTGAATGAGCAGTAGAACTTGGCATCCTCTCACTTGAGATGTTTCTATCACACTCCGGACACAAGAGGGCATGGGTTTCTCTCACTTCAACTATCTTGCCACAGGAGATGCAGGTCCATAATCCGGATTGAAACATCCTCGTCTTTCGAAAGACAGACCTTGCCATTCCGCGGAGTTCAACGGAACAGTCCGCGGCAACACCCATCATTCCTCCTGCTGACCACTCACAAACAATGGAAACGAGGGTTGTCGTTAGCTCGATCATTTTCGTTGTCAGGTCTTCAATCTCATGCGATGTTTCAGACTTGATGTCACGACGGGTATCGGGCACACTTGCGAGAATCTCCAAGAATGCAAAGAATGCTGGAACGGGGAAACGATCCTTTTCTGTTGACTCCACCATCTGTGCCAATACCGCGGAAATCATGAGTGTCTGGGTATAATCCTCTCGGAGAATCTTGTCAATAGCCTTCACGATAGCCTGGGAGTCCAACGAATACCTGGAGGAATCGAGAGCATTCTCCTTTGCGATATTCTCTATAGCTTGCTTCAAGCCATCCCCTGTGCCCATCGCTTGGTTGATTCTCTTCGCCACATCTCGATACGAC
>DAOWNS010000132.1 GCA_030642465.1 Candidatus Thorarchaeota archaeon
CTGCCACTTGCACCACCAACGACCAATACACCTGATTCCTTGTAGACAAAGGGAATCCTGTCAGGAGCATAGCTGTAGCCTCCAGCCCAGCTGTTGACGGGTCTCGCATCTGTAAACGCGGGGAAGTACTTGGACAAAACCGGATAGATTGAATCCTCGTAGTAAGCGCTCTCGGGAATAAGGTCCTCATCGGTTTGTATGTATTTGTACTCACGACCGAACTTATCGCCGCAGCCTATCCAGAACCCTTTCTCTTGATGTTGTGGTCTGAAGTAGATTCCTGCAGAGGGAAGAATCGTGAAGGGGATGGAGTCCATCTCACTGAATCCCTTGGTGTTGAGTACTTCAAGCAACTCCGCCTTATCCTGTGCATGAAGGACAAAAATCTGACGCTTCTTCGCCTTCGTCAAGCTGTCAATTCCTATGGGATCCAAGAGCTCATTAGCCCAGGCTCCAGTGGCGAGAACTACAGTTTCAGCTCTTATTTCGCCCTTGTTAGTTTTAACGCCGACCACGTGCTTCTTCTGCCATACAAACGGTTCCCCAGGCAATTCTAATGGAGGGTCTGCTTCAACGATGAGAGTCTGAACATCGACTCCGTAGCGAGGTTTCATTTTGCTGATCTTGATGAACTCCTCTAGGTAGTACTCTACGAGGCGTGTTGGATCCAGAACGCCGCAGTCTGCTCCAAAGAGACCGTAACTTACCTCTTGAAGGTTCATCAGCTCTGCCTCCTCGTCTCCAGCAAAGTCAACATTGAGATTTGGGATTAGCTCCTTTAGCTGCTTCTTGTCATAGACTTTGCAGCTAATGTCGGACTCCTTCATTCGCTTAATCCAAAGCTTGACGCTCTCGTGACTGAACTGCTCCTCACTCAGAAGCCAGAGGTACCCTGTTTTTTCAAACATCAGGTCGTAGCCAATCTCATTTTGCACGTGTTCAAAGTACTTGATGGAGGTATCAGTGAGCAGCTGATTAGTAGAAGATGCGAACATATTTCGCACTGCTGCCGCACTCATCGCGGTGTTAGCCTGTCCTGCGGCCAAATATCGGTCAACAAGAAGTATCTTCTTTGACGGATTGTTCTTTTGCAGGTAGTAGGCGGTCGCAACTCCAATCACACCGGCTCCTACTACAACAATGTCGACGGTCTCTTCATTACTCAAGATGACAAGCCTCCAACGCGTATTGCGGCCGAGAGTATTGCGGCCTAAAACAGTTTCCGTCAAAAGGATAGTGTTTTGGTTCTCAACCCCTTCCCTCAGTGGTGTTCTTATCCTTCACAAGTACCGCTAATACGTATCTGGGGGATGTTATACCAAATGCTATGAATCCCTTCAGTGAAGCAGCAACGGGAGATTTCAAGTGAACTACAGTTCAGGTGGAGGAACTGTCAGCTGCGCTCGTTCGTTGAACATCTCGCGCAGGAACAGGTGTGATGTTATTAGAGAGGCAATCATGGCGGATAAGAAGATCATGATGAATATAATGACTTGATAGATGGCGGCCTCAAGCGGATTCACACCCCCGATAATCATGCCACTCATCAACCCTGGAATACTCACGATGCCAAGAGACGCATAACGGTTCAAATTCGGCAACAAGCCGGACCTTATTGATTCACGAATCGATAGCTCTGTTGCTTGCTTAGGCGTGGCGCCAAGAGCCAGGGCGGTTTCAAGGAGTGGCCTTTGCTTTTGGGCGTTTGACCACATCCTGTCGATGACCAAAGTGGTGAGCCCCATACAATTCCCGATAAGCATGCCACCCATAGGTATGATAAATTCCCCAGGGCTCGACTGCCAATCGATAATCTGCAACGCAACCGTAGTTGCCATAACGGAGAGAGCGCCAACTAAGATTCCTGGGAGGGTTGCACGCATGACCCCGGGAATACGTTCTAAATTACTTTTTGTCGTGTATGCGGCAAAGACGGCCATGAACGTCAGCACACCAAATATGACAATCAAATTAGATAGAGCAAAAATGTAAACAAGAATTAATGCCATCAATATGATTTGAATAGTTCCTCGAATTGTACCCACGATGAGTTTTCTACCTATGCCAATCCCTTGCCATTTCGTCACCATGAGTAAGATAGCCAACAAAATCATTGCAGCGGCGTAGCGTTGTAGCATCCCAATGTACTGTTCCGGAATCTGAAGCAGGGCGAATAAATCTAATTGCATTCTAGGACGCCTCCGTCAGGTTTTCCAGCTCCACGATTTTAGAGGTGAAGCGTTTTGCTTGCTCCTTGTTGTGGGTCACAATCAAAACTGCCATCTTGTAATCACTCAGAAGATCATTGATTGTTTTCTCCACTGCCAACGCTGATTCTGTATCGAGGGCCGAAGTTGGTTCATCGAGGAGTAGCACCTTGGGCTTGAGCAGGAGTGCGCGAGCTATTGCCACGCGTTGTTTTTGTCCGCCCGAGAGATTCTCAGCATTACCATCAAGATCAATTGGCCAGAGTTGAACCTCCTGCAGTATCGTTTTTAGTTGTTCATCGTCGGCGGCCATCCCGTGAACCCTCAACCCCCATACGAGATTCGCTCTAACCGTGCCGGGGAACATTTTGGCCTCTTGGGGGACCATCACTACTCTCCGACGTAGCTCTTGAGGATCCCATTCCTTAACATCTTTCTCTTGAAACCGCACAGTCCCGGATATGGGTGACAAGAGATCGTTGACGATTCGAAGCAGAGTGCTTTTCCCACATCCAGAAGGTCCTGTGATTCCACATGTTTCATTCTGGTGCAGGATAAGAGAAACATCTCTCAGGACTTGCTTGCCATCAAATGACATAGAAACCTTCTCTAGCTCTAGTATCGGAGAGTCAGACATAGATACCTCAACTCTAGATACCAACGGATTACATTGTTGTTAAAACTGCTAGTATCAGTATCTTGGGACCATAACGGTCATAAAGCGAGCTCCCTGTTCGCCCGTGCAGAGTGTGAAACTGGATGAATGCATCTGACGTCGAACAGGATATGGTGCTAATCGAAGGCAGGTCAGAAACCATCCGAATCGTTGTCGGAGTGGTTCTTGCGGCCCTTTATGCTGTTCTAGCACTTCTTCCTATGAGTGGCTTTGTGGGGGCTGGAGGCGTCACTAGTCTCCTGAGCTTCGCAATCATTATTGCGCCGCTATTCGGATTGCTGCTCGGACCGACCAGAGGTTTTGTCTTCGGTCTGATAGCTGGAATACTAGCGTATATTGTAACACTGCCATTTGGCACAAGTGTCTACATATGGTTGCCACCGACAATCCTAGGTCCTGCAATCGCGGGATTATTCACAGGGCTCGCCATGAAGAAAACAACGATAATCAAAGGCGTTCGCCTGCCAGGCCCAATCTTGACAGCGCTGTTTCTAGCTGCAATAATCGTGCTGTACGAGATTCCTAACTATAGTGCCTGGTGGTTCATGGCGCCCTACATGCTCGCACTGATCATTGTGTTGTTCCTGCAAGTGAGAAGCATTGAATTCAATCCAGACAGGCAAGGTCCCATGAGGTACCTGCAGCTTCTGCCGTACACATTCATCGGCGCGATGCTTGACCACTCTATGATGGCCATGGGCTCTGTGTATCTTTTGGTGTTGGATCCAGCAATCTTTGGTTTCGTCATATTTCCGCTGGTGCTGCTGGAACGTGGGCTCGCAGCGATTGTTGGAGCGGTGATCGCGTCCGTTGTACTTGGTGCATTTCGCAACGCGGTGTGGATTGAAGCTCAAGTTTCCTCAGCAGAACCCAGAGCTTGAATGACAATTTCAATTGCGCGCACAGCATTTTCTAAGGGCATAGTAGCAAGGTCCATCTTATCCTTCTCAAGGGCTTGAGAGGGCAACGGGAGCAAATGTATGAAGGTCGCACGCCCGTGAATCTTGCCCGTCGCGATTCTGTGGAGGATATTGAATAGAAGCCAATTGCAACCATATGTTCCTGCGTGGTAGCTAGCGTAAGCCGGGATTCCCTCACCTTTGAGAGCCTTTACAAGTCGATGAGGATCAATGTTCGCGTAGTAAGCCGCAGGCGCATCGGTATCAATCACATCTGTTTCCGGAGTATTTCCGTAGTTATCAGCACGCTTTGTTCCCAAGGCATTGATGGCAATGCGTTCAATGGATATCGAGGCTCTGCTGGCTTGACCAAAACACAAAATGACCTGTGGGGTATGAGCAGCCAACAGCTCTTCGATCTCATCTAAGGCTGTCTTGTAGTCAAGAGGAAGGGTAGCCCCTACTATGTCATATCCTGCAATCTTTCGCCCATTGATTGTTTTCACTAATTCATCCGAAGGATTGACGCTGTACCCATCAAAGGGCTCGAACCCTGTGGCAAGCAGTTTACTCATTGTATCACCGCATTACGTAGCGTTGTATTCATGGTTCATTATACGGGCAACCAGAAATTGCGGATAACGACCTCTCCAAGGAATAACCCGCCGATGGCAATCTGGAAGAGGCCTATCACGACACTGATCCAGTTGATTCCTCCGACCTTTGCCTTTTTACTAGCCTTATCAGTTCCTACAACAAGAATCACGCCGAAGAGAAGGTCTGTTGAGATATGCACGAGGTACACGAGGATTCCAGCAAGGAAAACTGTCCCCACGTCAAGGCTCTCCATAAGGCCGGATACGGCGGTGAACCCCGCTGCAATCCACCATAGAAGGAAATATGGTGAGAGAATGCTTACTAGAGCACCTTGAATTGTTGCTTCGGCAGCAGTTGCGGCACTCATTGTTTCTTCGGATTCTGTGGCCTGCATTTTGTCGTTATATCGATATTCTCTGAGCGCCAAGAAACCAAAGAGGATTATTGCAAAACCCCCGCCGCCCTTCATGAGATCTATGATTAGCTGGTTTTCAATAACCAGCTGAACGCTCAGGATTATCACCGCGATAATGCCAATCTCAACAATGGCGTGCCCAACCATAGGCAGGATTCCGTGCAGCCTACCTCTCTTGTTTGTCTGCATGACAACTGCCGCGGAGAGTGGACCCGGGGCCAAAGCTCCTGTCAGCGATAGGATGAACCATCCAACAAGAATCTCAACAACAGCCAAAGCACTGATCTCCACTCTCTCTACGCTGCGCCCCCTTGAAAAATGTTCGAGTGTATGCGTAACACACATACCGTGGTATTACCTCTATTACACGTCATTCAATTGCGTGTCCCAAGAAAGTCTTAATAGAACTCTGAGCCGATTCAACTCCACTCGGAGCGGAATTCTGTGAAGCAGGTTCAAATCGTTGTTCCTTTCGAAAAGACTGAGTCCGTCCTCAACTTCCTTCTTGATGTTGCCGGCGTTAAGAACGTCATGAAATTCAATGCGGATAATGCCCATGTCTTGCAGTTCAGGATTTCTGACGGTGCAGTCTTGGAAACCGTGGAGAAGCTAAAGAGCCGTGGAATCGGCGTGGAATACGGCTTTGTGGACATCTTGGATCTAACAGCCTCGCTTCCAAGAGAAGTTGAAGAAGAAAGTGACAAGATGCTTCATAGAGAAGCCAGTCTTGC
>DAOWNS010000114.1 GCA_030642465.1 Candidatus Thorarchaeota archaeon
AGCTCGAATTTAACCCACGGTTTGAAGTAAATAATCGGGGTTTCATTATCGACTGTTGAGAAGAAGTAGTGGATGACGTCGCCCATATGACTCAGCTTTTTCATTATCTGTTTTCTGATTTTTGCAGTTGTTGAATCATCTCCAATATGTAAAATGAGGAAGTCAATGTCGGAGAAGATGTCTCCTTCTCCCTTAGCAAGCGAACCTTTCAGCAAGATTGCTTCGACCTCTGAAATCGAGGAAACAACTGCTGTCGCTTTCTCAATAATTGCCTCGTGCCAATCCATGCACGTTGTGTCCTCCAAAAACGCCGCAACCTCCTCTTTTGAGGGAAAGTTCTCCTTGAAGACGGTCTGCATATATCCACCTCGGAATCTTTGCTCAGGTACAGCTGGTCTGCTTCTGAAGTTGAAACTAACATGCACGTCCCATGAGAATCTTCCGGTTTCTGAGTTAGACTGCCTTGAGCTGTTGGCCCAAAGAAATATGTTCTAGGCGACAGTTCTACTCTGACATGGGCGTCAATGTCATTCCCTTCTTCTCATCATTCATTGATGAAGAAGTAAGAAGTAATGTGCAGGACAAGTTTGCTGAAGCTGGCGCTCGCATCATTCTTGCCAATGAGTTTCTTGCAGAATCAAAGCGCGACCAATCATTGCTGCACCAGCATAACTACATCCTCATCGGTACTGGAGGGGTTGAGCAAGACGTTGTTGAATTCCTGAGCAAGGCCAAATTATCACCATTCATAGTCTTGTTGAGCTATGAGCGGCAAAATTCATTGCCTGCATCTATGGAGATCAATGCGTATCTTACATCGAATGGATATGAATCGCGCAT
This sequence comes from Candidatus Thorarchaeota archaeon, assembly GCA_030642465.1. Classification (GTDB taxonomy): domain Archaea; phylum Asgardarchaeota; class Thorarchaeia; order Thorarchaeales; family Thorarchaeaceae; genus WTCK01. The sequence goes on from DAOWNS010000114.1 coordinate 841, forward strand.
TGTTCACGCTCCTCTTGACAATCTCGCTAAGCTGATAGGTAAGTGGTGCTTGTTCTCCCAGGTCAAAGAGAGAATTGCTCAGAGTAGGCTTGGGATTCTAGGAAACCCATCATCTTGGTTGGTAGCCTCTCATGTCGATCCGTCTGCCGTTCGAGAGCGTTGGGGTACAACCATTGAGAAGTTTCCATTAACAGACCTATTGAAGATGATTGACAAAAAGACCCCGATTGAAACAGGAGGAGATTTCGAGGAATTCGTATCCAGTGCCGCATGTGTTGATGTGACTGATGAGGCGCTGAGAGATGCAGATCGCGTGTCTCAAGCACTGAAACAATTCGTGAACCACAATCACCTAGACGCCGTAACAGTCAAGTGCTTCACTCTTCTCCACAAGACCGGCATCACAGGGTGCTTGGCTCTTTCTCAGATCAATGACACAGAAAATCTGAGCGCTGGCTGTGAGGGTGACATTCCCAGCACGTTCACAATGATGCTTGTCAAATTCCTTACGGGACAATCCGCATTCATGGCGAATGTCACAGGGGTTGACCAAGACAATAACTCGGTAGCGTTTGCGCATTGCACTGTTCCCTTGGGACTCGTCGATGGCTACGAGATAACGAGTCACGCCGAAACGGGCAAGAGCGTTGGATTAAAGGGTCAATTCAAACCGCAAGAAGTCACTATCGTCAAGGTCTTTGGCAACGATCTGTCTCAGCATTGGGTGTCTGGAGGTACGCTTTCTGAAAACTTGGAAATTGAAGGGAATTGTCGGACCCAGATTCGAGTGTCCCTAGAAGAGTCAGTGAACTATTTCCTAGAGAAACCTCTAGCCAACCACCATTTGATTGTGCTTGGTGAACATGCTGACTTAGTGAGGGAGTTCTTGGAGTTCGTTCTCAACCATTGACCAGTTCCGCTCACATATCATGAATCATTTTTGACAGCTTTTCTTCAATCACGGGCACTAAGACTACACAGCGATTTCAGTAGTGCATCAATACGGTTCTTACCATACAGGATGCTGTCCGTCCGATTGGACTGCCGCGTCACCAATTGGGCCAGCTGGAACTGAGTCCATAATTCCTCATAGGAATCTTGAGAACACAACAGCAGGAGACCGGTTGATATGGGTAGAACCATCAGGACCTTTCGAGAGGTCATCGACATAGAGAGTGTGAAATGGAAGAACTTCCGGCGACAGCTCAGGACGGCTGATCGTACAAGGCTTGACAAGGTCTTTGAGTATGCCTCACTGCATGCTGACGCGGGAACACTAGTGAATAGGCCTCATTCTCTCGATGTTATCTTCATGTGTGTGCTGGTTGAGCTGCTCAAGAGGATTGAGGATTTGGAGGTTGTCGATGGTGGCCACGAGCGATAGCAATAGAAACCATTTGCAGTGCCTTTCGCATTCGGTGCAGGGCTTACCATCATCAGTTGCATGATGCATTAGAAGACGACTGAACAACAGATAAAAATCCAAGATACCGAGCTTCTTCAGCAAACATTCACCTGACACGGTGCGCACCATGACAGAGATTAAGACATGCGTGAACTGTGCATATGCCTCGCACGTTAGAGAGATGCGAGGCGCATACTATGTTGTTTGCAAGGACCCCAGCAACCCTCAGGGGGCAGTCAAGAGTCAGATCAATCTTCCCTGCTGGAAAGCGCGCCAGTAGGATACAGGTTCGATTTGCTTTGTTCGAACCTTGGGCAGGCAATTATTAAACAGCACAAACCATGCTATGCAGTGAGGGATTCTGTTGGAGGAATTGAACAAATTCAGGTTGAATTGTCCTAACTGTGGGGCAACCTATCTCTATTCTGCTAAGAAGATTGACGACGAAGGATTCGTGGAGTGCCAGAACTGCGCGAAGCAGATGTTCGTACGCATGAGCGATGAGGGAGCGGTGACGACATTTGCACAGGAAGATCCCGTAGCAATTGAGCCATCATCAATAGTGACCACGGCATCAGTCGAGGGTGTCAGAGTAAAATGCCCCAACTGTGGTGCCAAATACATCTACAAGGATGAACATAGACTGGAAGATGGGCGAGTGAAGTGCCAGAACTGTGCTAAGGTCATAGATGCAGTGGGCGACGAGGTCGTCATCTACCGAGACACCACGGTGTCAGAAGAATCAGATTCAAGCAATGCCATGCTGTGTTGTGTTATCCTAGTAATTCTTCTTTTCGTGCCGATTATACTTGCCATACCCCTCGTCATATGCATCATTTGGCAACGTGACAAGATCAGCGGAGGCAAAACGGTTGTTCGCAAGAGAGCGGCAGGTCCAGGGCCAAGGTAGAACCTGTGCGGAAGTGCGACCCATAACCATAGCATGGGTATAGTTTGCATCGCATGAAACGTGAGCAGAATTAATTTATAGTACGGCACCGCGTCCGGTGCTCGGTGAGTTATGGTGTCAAATGAATTCGATAACTCTGGATTGAGTTGCCCTAACTGCGGAGCGCCCTATGTCTATTCTGCTGAAGCTATTGACAGTGAGGGATTCATGGATTGTCAGAACTGCGGGAAGCATTTTCGTGCACATGATGGCGCCGAGAGAGTGGAACCACCGATGGCACCTAGCCCATTCGAAAAGCAATCTTATCACTACACTGAAGCACCTAAGAAACGCAGCAATGTGGGGCTGTGGTGCGTCATCGCAATGATCTTTCTTTTTGTGCCAGTTATTATCGCAATACCAGCCATCATTTGCATCCTCTATTTCAAGCGGGAGCAGCTCTTTGGTGGGCGCAAAAGCAGCGGCCCCAAGAAACCGAAAACGCCAGATACGTGGTAGAACACTCGCACACTGCGGAAGAAGCTTGGAGAACCTCGCGCTGTTCCTCTTCGCATGAGCATTCGGAGCAAAGTTTTATTACTCATATCTGACAATTGCATCCTGGGAGTTCATTCTCAGTGCGCATGAAAGAAATAGCAGCACACGAGATGAAGGAAGCATTGACATTATGACGGCACATGTGATATCTATCTCAGGAATCACCAAAGATTTTCCTGATGTTCGAGCACTTGATAATCTGAATCTGCAAGTTTCACCGGGTGTATTCGGACTTATTGGACCTAATGGTGCTGGCAAGACTACCCTTATTCGTATTCTATTGGGCCTTGTCAAACCAAGTGCCGGACGAGCGCGCATTCTTGGACATGATGTTGCAAAAGACTCCTTACGATTGAGGAAAAGAATCGGAGTGCTACATGAAGATCCAGCTTTTCCAAAGGAATTGAAAGTCTTGGATTATCTTGAGATAGTTGCGAAGATATATGACAGTGAGAAAGAACCTCGAAGATTGCTTGAAATGGTTGACTTATCATATGCTAAGAATCGAAAAATTGGTGATCTTTCTGCAGGTATGTGCCAAAGGCTGGGTATAGCACAAGCCTTGATCGGCAATCCTGAACTAGTCATCCTCGATGAGCCCACATCAAATCTGGATGTGATTGGAAGAAATGAGGTTTTGGAACTAATTGTCAAAATGCATCGAGATCTTGGAGTTTCGTTTTTCATAGCATCGCATATTCTGTCAGAACTTGAGAGAACGTGTCATTCGGTGGCATTCATCCACCAAGGCAAAATAATCGAACAAGGAAATGTAATGGATGTGATCAAGAAACACACAGAAGGCAAGTTCAGGATAAGAACATCAGATTCTGAGCTACTTGTAAGCGCCTTGAACGATATACACTATCTCGAAGCGGCTGATGCTACTGGTCCAACTACTATCACTGTGACTATTGACCCTCACAAGATCGAACTCCTCAAAGCTGAGATTGAGAAGGTGGCGAAATCTCTTGGCATCAACATCTATGGTGTCGAACCAGCATACGCACTTGAGGATGCTTTCAAGGAGATGCTTCACAATGCATAGTAGATACAAGAGTGTTGTGGCCTTAGTGAAGCTTGAATTTGCATGCACATACCGATTTCCCATTCTTGAAATTATGTGCGCTTTCATTCTGTACATAGTATACATGGCAGGAGCTATGATGAGTTTCTCATTCACTGTTTACATAGGGCGATATCCGAGTTGGAATGGCACCGCCCCAGCTGAGAACCTTATCAACTTTTTTGAAGGCACATCCAAGTTTGCCCTGGGAAATATGCTCTATGGTTTGATGACCCCATTAGTCATTATTATTCCCCTATTGACGGCTCTCAGTATTGCAAAATGTTTCGAGGACCGAACTGTCCATACCCTCCTAACATATCCTGTTCGTCGATCCACTCTAATAGGAGTGAAAGCAATCCTAGTAGTAATTGTGTCAGGCACTATTACTACAGTTGCCTCTGTTGCTGTATTGAGTTTATTCTTTCCACAAGAAATAACAGCTAATGAAGCTCTATTGCTGATAGTAGCAATATGGCTTCAGATTCTTCTTCTCGTTTCAGTTGCATCGCTGTTTTCGATACTTACGAAGAGGGTATCGGTGGCTGCATTGGGAACAATTGGATTCTGGTATTCCTTCCAAACTCTTGTTACAATGAGTTCTGTTCAAGGAGCAGTGCTTTATGTCATGAGTCCTCTTATTGCGGTAGCAACGACCATATGGAATGCGGAAGTGGCTCCCTCTCCTGTCGACTTACCACTATTTCTCATCCAATCCATGATACTTGGACTCGCTCTGCTAGTAATCAGCTTAGTTCTTTTTGAAAAATCCGATGTCTAGAGGGATTATGATGCGTTTTGGAAAATTCTTATTATCTGTGGGTGCAGTGCTACTTCTCATCTCTACACTTAGTTCCAACCCGATTGGCGATTCATTTCAGATTTCGAATAGATCTTACAAAGGAATCATGTTCAGGGCCCCGACAAATGTTATTATCGAGGTCAAGACAATTACGCAGAACTTCAATATTTCATTGTATGTGTTAGACGAAGAAGATACAATTACTGCGGTTTTAAACGGGAATCTTGAGAATACATCTCCCTTATTCGAGAAAATCAATGTTCATGAATACACTGGCGTCATTATGATTTCTACACAAGGAATATACTCTGTCATTGTTGCCACATCCAGTGAAGAGAATATCGACGTATCAATCAAAATAAAGGGTGCAGTTCCACATCAAGCAATCCTGTTAACTGGAGCCATCTTCAGCCTATTGGGTGTATTTCTCATATTCGTTCCCATAGTCATGAAGCATAAAGAGAATAAGGTCCCTGGACCCAGAGGTTCTTTGTGACCTCAGAGTGTAGCAGGATGGCTTCCGGTGTCACTGAGCCTGTGGCGTCCATGTAACTCCAGATTCAACTTGAAG
>DAOWNS010000141.1 GCA_030642465.1 Candidatus Thorarchaeota archaeon
CCCAATCCTCACCAAGCGACACTGAGAGGTTGGTCGTATCAACCGTGCTACTTGATGAATGGTAGTACATAGTCTGATCTGTGAACGAGTCTGTCCGTACTCCATGCTCTTGACCAACGAGTGCGTCTCCAGACCCTTGCATTTCTGTTTGGAAATCTGACAGGGAATACGTACGCAGTACTTCATCAGGCCCCACTTCTATGAACTGACCATTCCCCACATCAACTAATGTGGAACCATTCCCATCAGGAATGGCGCTCATCATCTGCAAGTCTAACGACAGACTACCGACCATCAGCGGCAAGAGCACAAGAGTAACGTACAACAGTTTCCTAAAGTTCATAGACTGGCCTCCGAATCATGCGAACAGCGTCCTTTTGGTCCACCGAATCCGAATATCGAATCCAGTGATTGACGGCCTCTCAAGCGAAACCTCTGCAGAACCACCCTATAAGAACATGCTCGCTATACTCGATTTCGTTATTCGTAGAGTTCTTCGATTTATGGAATGGCTAGGTTCGTGTTCTGTCAGACCTACACGCCTTTTCGGCGAGCATAGAGTTTCCAGATGACAACCACAATGGCGATGGTAGATATGGCGCCGACCGCTGCTACGACAACCGGGTCCCAAAGAAACAGCCCGTCCCCGGAATTCCCGTACAGAACGCGCCGCTGCGATGAAGCTCTGTTCAATCCCCAATCGGAGGCTTCAATCCAGATGACGAAGCTTGTGTAGTTATCGAAATCAGGAACCGTGGCACTCCAATCGTTGCCATCGAACTCACATTGGTATTCCAGTTCAACACTGTTGTTCAGCAGGACGTGAACCGTTACGTTGTCAACCCCTGCAAAGTCATCTGTTACCTGTGCCCATGCTGTGAATGTGTCGAACTCGAATTCAGTAGGGATTGTACCCCAGCTTGTAATCACTGGTGGAACCGTATCGTGCATTGAGAAGGTCAGCCTCTTCAACCAGTCTTGAACCTCATTGAATGCTTCATAGCATCTCTGCCAGTCCATCTGATGATATATCGCTCTAACTCGACCAAGTGCATTTAGGACGCCCTGCTCGGCAATGAGGGTTTCTGGACGTGGATTTGCAGGCATCTGACTGCGGCAGAGGTCCAGCTCCTCTCTTGCCTCCACTTCCATTTGGTCAAGGTACGTTCCTTGAACCCAGTTTCTATCGAACGTGGCTGTGCCATTATGCATTCCATAGTAGCCCATCGGACCGTAACTGAAGTCGCCCACGTAGTGATCGTAACTCCAAGTATGCATAAGTCCAAGAGCGTGCCCGGTTTCATGAAGCTGAATGTGCGAGATGCCTGATTTTGGGGTCACCTCGTCGGACCTGTAGTATCGTTCCCAACTCTTCCAAATCACCGTCTGCCCGAGACCTGGACTGCCCAAACCGGTGTAGGTCTTGCCATAGACGTGCATCAACATTTCTTTCTTGATGAAGATTACACCGAATAGCTCCACATCAGGGGAGTCCACATCGATGTACTGAGGTCTCATCTGGTCAGATATGGCGTAGAACAGACCACTCCCGTCAACCAAAGTCGTATTGCCATCAAGTACAGAATAGTCCCAAAATAGGTTTTTCCAAGATAGATAGTTGTCTATATCAAGAAATTCAACCTCAACATCCCACGAAATGAAGGGTAACAATTCTTCCAGGTGTGCAGCTTGCATCTCAGCATTCGTCACCCAACGAAGACTGCTAACAGAAATCCCATCTTGAACATCCATGCAGAAGACGAGCACGCGCACTTTGGCATGAGCCACATACGTTGCCGGGTAGTGCTGGAATGGCACGCACAGGTAGGAAATGGGGTCATACATGTACTCTTGAAGATAGGTATTGAAGAGCTCTTGCCCCAGGGGAGTGCCAATGTTCAGAGAATCAACAACATCCTCCAAGTCGTTTGTCCAGTGCGTGGGGTCACCTGAGTTTGGCCACCACAACCTTGCCCATTGCAGATACCATTGATCTGCAGATGGATCTAGGACGTAGAGATTGTATCGTCCTCCGAACCCGGGGTACATGAAATGCACGTCTTCGTTCAGATCATTGTCCCACTCAAGTCGGAACCAGTCTTGAGTTTCACTGGTATCAGAATCCATGGCATGGTAGTCGTACCAATGCTCCAATTCGTGGTCTGGACTATCAAACTCTGAGAAATTCAACAAGTAGAAAACGTATCCAAGACCAGGGGCTTCAACAGCAGGATTCTCATAAAGCCAATCTTCTACGGCGTAGCCATCAATCGACATTCCGGCGCGCGGATAGAAGATGGTCTGAGGTTCGTCTTCGTATGCAATTTGGTATTCCAGCGCGGTTTCGTTAAGGCTAGTTCCCGTGTCAGACCCATTTACGGAGTTGGCCAGCATTAATGATCTAAGACTATCAACGTAGGCTTCATCCGCATGGGAAACCTCGTAGTCCACGTTGTACGTTACCAGTGCGTCATCGACATCATATGTGCGCTGTGTTGGGAGGTTGTCTAGGAGAAATGCTGCATCTATTACATCCAGATCATAGTTGACCAGCACTATGCGAATTGTCCAATTGCGCACTACCTCAATCTCCTCTTGAGCATACAAGGATGCAGGCGTGGTCATGAAAGTAACTGCGGGGCTGATCGCTAGTGTTGGAACCAAGAACAGCATACAGAGAGTCACGAGAAATGCAGCGCGCATGACGCACGATGGGGGCTCTACCGATATTAAGAGAACGGTCAATGTAATTCGAAACTTTGTTTGTCGAGTAATTAATATTACATCCCACATGAATATATTAACTAATATTAACGAATACTCATTAGGCGTCGGTTTCGACATTCAACGATTGCTTGAATTTCACATGTCTTCCTGAGATATGTTAGATAACCTCAATCCTTTGATTCCTGCTGACGCAATCTCTCTCCTCCTTACTGGAAACAGTGAGGCGATCGGTGGCTCTTTCACCGGGTCACCACCGCCTTCACGCGCATTTTAGATGTCAGAATTGGAGCTTCTTTCTGCAGGTTCAATGGTCGCGCGTAGGAATTCTTTTTCTTCCGATGTCAATCCAGCTGTGGGAACCCGAGATTAAGTAGAATGAATACGCGCGCATTCCGACTCCATTTAGGGGCGTTAGAGATAATAATATATATGAATATGTTATAATCAGTATGTGTGGGTAGATATCCGCTGTGAACTAATATAATAGTGAGCCGCTTTGAGATTAGCCCATATCTTTGTAGTAACAGGGTGGAATTCGTTGAAGAAAGGAAAATTGGAAGAGCATGGGAGAATAATCATGCCTGCAATCAACCTTCTCGCGGCTGCTATTATCGTTGCGATTGTTGCATTGACATATCCGGCTTCTGACTCTGTCAACTATGTGAATGTTTCCAAGGACATCATTCAAATTGGCATTTCATTCTTGATCATCGTTATTGCACACAGGCTCGTTAAGGACAGGGGTTCCTACCTATTGGCTCATTTGGGATTCTCGATTCTTTTTCTCGCTTCAGTCGATGAATTGATGAGAGATCTCTTCCTATCTGGACCAGCGCTTTGGGGTTATCGAGTACAAGACTTGATGTGGGTTGGATTGACATTGGTGGGTTTCGCCATCTTCAAACGAACAAAAGCTCTGACAGAAAGCGAAGGCAAGTACACAGCCTTGAGCTCGCAGTACTTGGACCTACTTGAAGCACTTCCGGAAGGTGTAGCCATAGGTTCCCTTGATGAAACAATCACTTTTGCAAATGAGAAATTCGCCAAGATTCTTGGGCTTGAAGAAAAGGACGTAGTTGGGAGAAAATTCATCGACTTCGTGGATCCGGTCGAGGTGAACCGCATCCTTGGACAATCCAAAACTAGAGAACAAGGAATGCCTTCAGTCTATTCGGTGCGCATGTTCAGCAAGAGCGGCGAACGAAGGATAGTCAGGGTTTCAGCAGTACCAAAGATGAACGGACATGGCAAGGTGGAAGGCGTTATCTCGGTCGTTACGGACATCACTGAGCGCGTCAAGAGTGAAGAGGAAAAGACGCTGCAGGAGAGAGAGAAAGAACTCTATGCTTCACTGCTCCAGCATGATCTTGGCAACGACCTACAAGTCATTCTCGGATACATTGACGGAGTGAGGATGCTCGCTCATGGAATGCCTGACCCAGCGAAGGATATGCTTGAATCAGCGCAGGCTGCAAGTGTCAGAATGGCCAATCTGCTCAAGGCACTCGGCGCACCGGCACAGCCGTCTGACGAAGGGATTGGCCCCTTTCTTGAGAGAATCGCATCAGATTGCGAGAAAGCAAACAGGGGACTCTCGATTGAAATCAATGCAGACAAAGGAACGAGGAACCTCAAGCCTACTGGAAGCTCTCTTCTGCCAATGGCGTTCGAGAACATCTTCCGAAATGCTGCCAAGCACGCGGGACACAATCCAATCATCAATGTGAGAATCAGTCGTCACGATGGAAGCTTGTCAATACTAATCTCTGACAATGGTCCCGGCGTTCCAGAAGATAAAAGGTCGAAGCTCTTCCAGCGCGGTCATTCCAAAGGACGAGGAGGACTGGGGCTTTACCTCACGAAGCAGATACTCAGCGCTTGCGGAGGTTCCATTCAACTCAGAACCATTGAAGGCGTAGAAGGCGCGGCTTTTGAGGTTACTCTCCCGTTGGAGCTGTGAGTTCATTCCTGAACCCAAGATGCTCTGTCAACTGCTTGCTTGCCAGCTTGTCTAGCATTGGTTAATACGCTTGCATGTTTGCCTACTGCGCCGAGCTTGTGTGCACCAAGAGCAAGCACAGTTGCAGCAATATTCATGCCCAAGTAGTCGGCGATATCGTTGAACATCCCGACAACGTGTTGAGCTGTCTTCTTGTTGCCGCTGCCCAGTGGAATGGCCAGGATGATGGTTCGACCCTTGAAGATAGCTTGGTTAGCACCGTACCATCTATCAATGAATGCCTTAAGCTGGGCGGAAGGCCCCCACCAGTATACAGGTGTGCCCAAGACCCATATTCGACAGCGCTCCATTTTTTCCAAGAGCTCCGACATATCATCTTCCTGAACACACTTGCCCCCATCCTTACACCCATCACAGGCTTGACAGGACAAGATGTTCAACTCATTCAGGATGATCTTCTCTGTACCTGCACCGGCCTCTGCTGCACCAGCAAGTATCTCATCAACTAGAATCTCGGTGTTTCCTCCGCGCCGCGGACTGCCAACGATTCCCATTATGCGCATGTGATTTGTTCCGTCCATGGGAGCTGACCCCTCCGTCGCTGAATTC
>DAOWNS010000367.1 GCA_030642465.1 Candidatus Thorarchaeota archaeon
CCGTTACCAACCGGTTCGTGGCCGTCTTGCTCGATGAGCCCAGCCTTCTCCAATTCCTTCAGGTGATAGCGGACCGTCTGAGGCTTGATTTCCTTCTGATTCTCTTGACGCTCTAAGAAATCGCAAAGCTCGGAAGTAGACATTCGCTTTGCTCTGAGTGCATGAAGAATCTGTCGACGGCTCTCTTCATTGAGCGCGTGAACAGCATCCACTGCTTCCTGACCAGTCAGGATCTTCAGAGTGTCCAGTTTGTGTTCCTCCGAGATAGATAGCATATTGGCTCACAGTACTATAAGGATTCAGAAATGCCCTTTTTCAAAGGGACACTTTACCGCCGCCATTGGCTTAATAGCCTCCGGCGGTGGTTTGATGTTGCTCAAGTTCGTGCGTTGCTGTTGCCTTCTATACAGGAACGTAAATCCACTGCCTCATGTCTTGAAGACAGGGCACTCTCTTGATCAACTGTTTCTTCAGAAGTTTCCTAAGTGCGTAACGTACGGTTCTAGGGGCAAAAGACACTTTGTCCAAGAGCTGCTTGGGTGTCACACCATTTCTCCCGCTGCTTCGCAAAATATCGAGGACGATCATTTGGCTCTTAGTGAGCTTCATGCCTTTCAGCTCCTCGGCGAGTTGTTCATTTGTCATCAATTATTGTTCACCTACTTATCCAAGTTAACGATTGTAAACATTACAATACATGTACTTTTGCCGCAACCAGCTATATTAATGTATCGCAGTGTGGAGTTTTGTATCGCGGGCTCTCACCGCGGTGAATTCTTGACTTGCAGAGCGCTATCGACTGGTTGCCATCGAGATAGTTAGTATGAGTTGATGAGAGCCTGTACTGCAGATGTCTGTGGCAAACTCTTTAATGAAGCCGACAGACTCCACCATCGAGCAACGATGAAGAAGGCCGCTCTACTTGCAGCAGGCGATTCCACAAGGATGATGCCACTCTCAGCAAATGTTTCTAAGCACCTATTGCCAATTGCGGGAGAGCCATTGATTTTTCATACCCTCAAGGCACTTCGCGATGCCGGTATTAAGGAAACCCTGATTGTCTACGGTTACCGAGGGGAGGATTTTCAGGATGCCATAGACTCTGTGGACTGGAAACCGATGCGCATCTCGTGCATCCTGCAGAGGGAGAGGAAAGGTACAGCGGATGCAGCACGGTATGCAAAAGCATTCGCAGTGGATGATGATATCATACTGATGTACGGCGACATATTGAGCGGACCTGGCACTTTCAAGGGACTGATAGAACGCCATAGAAGAAGCAAGCGAAGTTTCACTGTGAGCGTCAAGCCAGTTGATGATCCATCCGCCTATGGCATAGTTGTCGTGAAGAGGAAGAAAGTGGTTGACCTGATTGAGAAACCAAAGCCGGAGCAAATGGTGAGCAACCTGGTCAATGCAGGCATCTATGCTACTGGTCCTGAGATTTGGGATGCGATAGATAAGATTCAGCCTTCGAGTCGAGGAGAGCTTGAGATAACAGACTCGATTAAGATGTTGATTGATCAGGGAAAGGTAGGCGCATATAATCTCCCGTCGTGGTGGATGGATGTTGGCAAACCTTGGGACCTACTAGAAGCTAATAGGTTGGTCCTGAATGATACGACTGGGTATATCTCAGGGGAGGTGGAGGAAGGAGCTGCACTAAAGGGAGAGGTCTTTGTTGA
>DAOWNS010000094.1 GCA_030642465.1 Candidatus Thorarchaeota archaeon
AGTGGAGATCATCTTACCGTGTTTGTTCATGCTCAGGACTGGAAGCCACCTGAAACTTCGGGGAAAATAGCGATAATTACTGCTGGAACTTCAGACATCCCGTATGCACGTGAAGTGGAAGCTATTGCTAATGTTGTGGGAGTTGAATCATTATCATTCTTTGACGTAGGAGTGGCAGGAATACACCGACTCATCAATCCCCTGAAGCAAATCATCGAAAAGAATGTAGATGCGGTAGTTGTTCTTGCAGGAATGGAGGGCGCATTGCCAACTGTAATAGCTTCGTTAATTGATATTCCCGTGATAGGAGTGCCAATACCAACTGGTTACGGTTTTGGAGGCGAAGGAATTACTGCTCTATCTTCAATGCTCCAATCATGCGCACCAGGTCTTGCGGTAGTGAACATCGGCAACGGTCTGGGCGCAGGTTCCATAGCATCCCTCATTGCCAGAAGGAGAGTCAAACCAGACTGAAGTAGGTAGAGTCGTGCGTATCACTCACCGAAGTGTCGAGCAATTTGAAGGTAGATGTCAACAGCTGTAAACATCTCATCAATGCGTATGTATTCGTCAGGTTGGTGTGCCTGCTCGATGGAGCCAGGACCACATATCACATTGATAATCCCTATCTTTGGCTGAAGTACTGAACAATCCGTGCCGAAAGTTGCGGCAAACGGCACCGGCCGGCTTCCTGTAACCTGCTCAACTGCGTCGAGACTAACTTTGACTATCTCAGCATCACCGGGAGTTGAAACGGCAGGCTTGCCGTGAATGTACTCGACTTCGATGCATTTAGACAATCCTGCTTTCGCAAGGTGAGCATTCATCTCCGCAAGCACGGACTCCACGGTCTGCCCCTTGGACAGTCTCATGTCCAAATGTGCTTCGCAGTGGTCGGGCACGACATTGATCTTCACTCCTCCTTTGATGATGCCCACGCTGAGTGTTGGTTTGCCCATCAGTTCATCTGGCTCAAATGTGTAGGATTGGCTTGTAAGAACATCCAACGCTTTCGTGCACAATTGAATCGCGTTTTCCCCTTCGTGCGGTCTAGACCCATGAGCTGCTTTGCCGGTGGCAACCACCTTGGACCAAAACATGCCTTTCTCGCCGACTAGGACATCGAGACTTGTAGGTTCGGCACAAACACCAAATTTCACGCCCGCTAGCTTCCCGCTCTTAGCAACCTCTTCGGCACCTGAGCAGCCACTCTCTTCATCAGACGTGGCCAGCATGACAAGAGGAAGATTATGCTTCTCCTCACTGTAAAGAATCATGGCTTCTGTCAGGGCAGTGACTGGCCCCTTCATATCGCATGCGCCCCGCCCGTACATACGCCCATCCACAATCTCTGCACCGAATGGGTCGTAAGCCCAGGTATCTGGAGGGCCAGCTGGTACAGTATCCATATGACCATGCAAGACTAGTGAACCCAATTCCTCGTCCACTGTAGAGAATATCAAATTCGGTCGATCACTTGGACCAACGGACACACAAGCTATGCCATGTGACTCCATATGGTTTCGAAGAACCTTGGCGACTTCGGCTTCTCTGCCGGGGGGGCTCTCAGAATTCGTGGCTATGAGGTTTCTAAGAAGCGAAAGCATCCGTGATTGATTGGTCTTGGTCAAATTGGCACCCTAGCATCATCAACCCGGACCTCGATAATAACATTCCCGAATGCGTGACCTGCATCAAATGAAAAAAATGGTATGGCTGAAACCTTTCCAGGTCAGTTAAAGGCGGGACGGATTGAGCCGCACTCTTGTTCCCCTATACCCCTATAGCAATGTGCAAGTCGTCACCCCACAGGATTCTACGCTGTTTTCGAATGACGACCGGATATGTCCGTCCAAATATGTCTTCAACTGATACCTTGTGCTCCCCTGAGAGGAACCTACGCACCGATTTCCTCAACTTGCGTGTGGGGATATCGCGAATGCGTATCGTGTAGGTTTCAGCCATGGTTCTTAGCTCCAACGGATGCTGGGTGGCGCGGCCAGCTGTAACGGTGCGAAGCTTGTAGAATGCTTCACACGGAGGCATATATACGCAAACCGTTTCAATCACGGTCATGAGGGGCAAATAGAATGGTCTTAGAAGTCACCTAGCTTGTGCGGTCTAACACAGCCTCTAGGACCGAGATAACGTGTTGTAACAGAGAACACTGATATTGCCCCACCCTTAACAAATGGCCAACATCCTGTGTAGGGATAATTCATCGCATAATAGCCCATTGGCGGCCGTTAGTCGCTAAACCTTCTAGGGATTGTAGGCAAATGGATGTCGAGCAGAATCCTTCCTTGCTATAATCTCATTCACATCTTGTCGTCGCTCTATCGCCCGTCGGATTGCGTGTCGAACTGCACGGAAGTTGTTGATGTGCACCCGCTTTGGATTATTAGCGCTAGGATGCACGAATACATTGGCGGCTATCATTATGTCAGGAATGAGTTCCTCAGGGATTATCTGGTCTGTTATAGTGCGTGTCACAGCATCAGCCACTGCCTTCTGAGCCACCTCGTATACTAGCGCTTTGTGCTTTTCATCGACGATTGTAACTGTTGAAACGAAAATTGTTGTGGGCTCCAGGTTTTTGATGACATTGGAAGCGTGAAAGCCCTCCGTCATTGTCCCAGCGGCTGCCAATGCTTCTTTGAGTGGTCCGTCCCGAAGACCCATGACAAGATCGACATGTGCAACCTCCAGCCCTTCTCCAGCAAGCGCTTCTCCATGCAGCAATGTCAAGTCGTCGATGACTTCTGGAGCCATGCCAACAGCCCTAGGATAGGATTCTGCAATCAACGTCTTGTCACCCATTTTGAACGTGACTGGTCCTCGCTTAATGAGTTGGAGGTCTTCCAAACACGTTCTGAGCTCATCTATATCCTCGTACCTGAGAGCGTCACCTTCAATCAATGGAGCTCGCGCGGTTCCTACTGGAATCCCCATCATATTCAAGGCGGCCTTTACAGCAAGCCCTCCACCCTTGTTGACCATCAGCCGGACTGTTTTTTGTACGCTTCGTTGAATGATTAGGCCTTCCTTGAGGTCTCCACTGGCAAGAGCTGCTTGCATTCGTATGTAGCGGTCTGGAAAGATATTGGCACTCAGGAGTATCGCACCATCACAGCCTGTAGCAAAAGCTGGAAGAGCAACCTCATCATGTCCGATAACTACCTGAAATGTTTCTGGCCGGCGAAGGAGAATCGTTGTGAGATTGAGCAGGTTTGCACTTGAGTCCTTCATTCCGATGATTCCATCGATCTCTCGGAGACCATCTACAAGCCACCAATCGATGTTGACTCCCGTCACTTGGGGAATGTTGTAGAGAAATATCGGGATATCACTTGCGTTGGCGACCCGTTCAAAGTGCTCAAATATTTCCTTCGTGCTAGGTTTGAAGAAATACGGTGTGACCACCAGTGCGGCCGAAGCACCAAATTCAGCGGCTCTCCTTGTGAGCTGAATGGCCTCCCTTGTGGATGCAGCTCCCGTGCCGGCCATTACAGGAACCCTGCCTTTTGCTGCGTCACAAGCAATCCTGAATGCATCGACCTTCTCATCGAAACTCATGCTAGTGAACTCGCCTGTTGTTCCGCAAGGAACGATTCCCGTCGCACCGCTTTTGATTACATGGTCAATCAATCCACGGTATTGCTCCTCGTTAACGCCATCTTTGGTGAATGGTGTTACCAAAGCGGGGAATACACCCTTGAATGTGAAGTCATCTGTCATTTCTGATCACTTCCATATCTGTCCCAATGCAGCTGACACGACTCTTTCAGTCGCAGCTGTTACTTGCCTTCTATTTCTGGAGTTTAGATCAATGTCTAGTGCCATAATCACCACATTATCAACAATGGCTTGACTCGGCACCTTGCCGCTCTTGAGATGTGCTGCCACAGCCCTTGCTGCTCCTGACTGAACAGGTCCGTAAAAGAGTGTGGCTTGACGCATTGACTTGATTTTCTTGATAGGCACCATGATGCTTGTCGGTCTCACAGGAAGATTAGGTTCCAAGATTACCGTTAGAGCTTCGTGTCCCACTTTTGGATTCATGAGCAGTTTGACGAATGCCGAACCCAGAGCGCCATGTTTCGGCCCGGTCACAATAGCTACTGAAACGGTATCTTCAGAACCCGTCCCGATCTCTGTTTCTTGAAGGTAATCGGGTCCAACCCCAAACTTCTCAAGTGCACCCTGTATGTCGATATCCTTTGTGGCCTTGGGATGAGTCAGGGCCTCTATCAATCCAAGTTTCTCCAACTCAATCCGAATCTCTGCCCTTAGCTCATGAGTCAGGGTGCCGCCTGAATTCAAGGGCATTCTGGAATAACCTGCGTTTATCCCCATCATTCTAAGCGCTGCTTTCGTGGGAGGTGCGCCTCCATTTCTCGTAACTATTCGTGCAAGGGTCTGTGCTGAGAGCTGAAGCTTTGCAGCATTCTTCATGTCACCTTTTTGCACCTTGTCCATGATGTCAAGCCATATGTGAGGCATCACGTTTGCGGACGCCAGGATTGCTGCGCTCGCTCCAGCCGCTATCGCAGAGAGGAAGCACTCATCATGGCCAATCAGCACCGGCATCTTACCATCTAGCTTTTGAATCAGCTCAAGCGTGTGGCCTATGTGGCCACTACTATCCTTTATCCCAACGATATTGTCAAGCTCAGCCAAATCCTCTACGACGTTTGATTGCAGAACCCCGAGTGTGCATTGCGGTATATTGTACATAATGACTGGTAGCCCACCCTTTCCTGCAACGGCTTCATAGTGCTCGTAGTATCCCTTGTCTGTTGGGCGAAGATAGAATGGTGATATGACTAAAGCTGCATCGCATCCTATGTCTGCAGCAAACTTGGTCATCTTGATTGTTGCTTCTGTGCTAGTTTCTCCGGTCCCAGCCACCACGGGCACGCGCCCATCCGCGAATTCTACGCACATCTTGAAGAGTTTCTTTCGCTCCTCAGTCCGCATATAGACGAACTCTCCGGTCGTTCCAGCAGGTACGAGACCGGTCGCGCCCTTCTCAATCGTGTAATCGATTATGTCCTTGAATCCTTCTTCTATTACGTCGCCGTCCTTCGTGAAAGGAGTCACCAAGGCGGGCATAACACCCTTTGGTTTGAACTTAGCCATCAAGAACCACCTGACAGGCTTCGCGGGCTGTGCGGTCGTATAAAAGGTGTCGCTTGTTAGTTTCGGATTAGTAGGATCTTGCTAGATTGGCACGTCGTGCGGCGTACTGCAGCGAGTTATTGAAGTACTGCCCTATCACCTTAGCTAGTGCTGGCCCCACAATGTAATTTATTTCGCCGGGGAGCATGGCATTCAAATTCGTCTTGGACGTCAACTTGCCGCTCCGCTTTAAATTCCCAATTTCCCGCTGGACAATGGTCCTGGCCTCATCCCACGTCATGGATTCTGCTTTAGGACCAATCAGACCGCTCTTTATGTCAGAGATGGATCGCATCACGAATACGGCAAGACTGTCCAAATCCTTGCACTTGATCATATGGTTGGAACCATGTTCAGAGCAAGCTCCTTCTTTAGGCATAATACCGCAATTTGTGCAAACGGAGCGTCCTCGGCTTGTTCGTACATAAAATGCAAGAAGGTTGGCGAGCTTTGTATCGTCGTTTGCTGTCCAGTCTAGACCCGCAGTTCCTACCCGAGCTATTGCTCTGAATACGGTATGGGCCTTTGTGTAGACAAAAGAAAGTGCGTCGAGCGATGCCTTCTTGCGCTCAGCTCGTTTTTGCTGCTGTCGTTTTACCTCAATAGCCAGCTCCTCTTTTGCCGCTTTTTCAGACCGTTCCTGCTTCAAGAAGCGGTGCATCACATCATACGCGATGGCGTAGTTATCAAACGTGAGGCCATCCCGGACAAGAGGGGCTTCCACTACACCCTCGAATACCGGACTTGGAGTTGATTCAATGTTCGAAGAAGCAGCATCCAATGCCTTGCTTGCCAAACGTGCATGCATCCATGCGCTTAGTGTTGATGCATCGAGTTCAGGATGTACACATTTTAGCTCGTAAATGCGGATAGCAGTCAGGTCAATCAGGATCTCCTCGCGCATAAATTGAAGCTCGATTTCTGTATCTTCGTAGATGCTCTTGAGCAGTGCTTTCACGCGGAGCATATCTTGCTTCGACCGCATGTAGGTTTCCACGATACGTGTGAGATTCGTCAATAAGCCTATAGTGAAATGCCAGACTAAGTCTAGTTTGATAGCTCTCGCGGCTTCTTCATGCCTGAGTTGGTGACTAATATCAGAAACAGAGGTCATACCCAGCGAACTTAGAGCGCCATCATGAACTTGCTCACGCTGTTTAATGAGTAACTTGAGGTCCTCTGGAGAGGGAACACGCATCTTTGATTCAAGGGTTTCCAGTACTTGAACCTCGATGCCCATTAGACTGCTACGGTCCTTGGTCAGAAGATTCAATGAGATCTTGTCTAGTTCAGATGCTCTCCACCCTTTTGCCTTCAGCATGCCCTTAACCTGCTTCTGGAGAGTGGTTTCAAGTTTCTCAAGACGTCTCAACGACCGCTCCATTACCTCAAGGTCCTCCTTGTTGACGGAGGGCTCTTCGGCTTCAGCATCAGCTGGCTCAGCTACACTCATCAAACCGTCTGCTAGCTGCGAAACTTCCTTGATGCCCTTCACTCGCAGCGCAGCTTGAATATCACTGGAGTTGATCCGAAGCAGCTGTGACAGCATATTGTAAACGCTCTCAGGCTCAGTTCTGATCAGCTCACTCAAGTGATTCGCTACTACCTGACCCATCTTCGCCTCATACTCCTCAAGCGATGTGGGCGTTTCGAGATCGATTTCGATGGCTTCGATTAACCTGAGCTTGAATTCGTGGGCATTCCGTATCGCCTGTAGATTCGTAGGACCCTGGCAGAATCGTTTCAGTACTGCATCCGTAATGGCGTCCCAAGTCGAGTCGGAAATGGATTGCATGGGTCGCTCCTCTGCGTGCTTGACAGTTCCGAAGACTTGACTCAGACCGCGAGTCAGGACGGTGATTTCCGCAGTTTCTTCATCTCTGGGCTTGAGTAATTCATCCTTCAAGGAGAGAGCGGTTTCTTTCACGCCAGAAGCTTTTGCGTAGAGTTCTCGCCGCCATTCTGCGCCCCAGCCAGTTAC
>DAOWNS010000061.1 GCA_030642465.1 Candidatus Thorarchaeota archaeon
GGGCTGCCAAGCGGCCATGGTCTAGTTTGGTTAGGATGGAAGCTTCCCAAGCTTCTGGCCCGGGTTCAAATCCCGGTGGCCGCACACTTTTGTTCCTATATTTCATGCTAGATATGTTATCATGTACAAATGCCATGTTATGCTCCTGCAGTCAAGTTTAAGGGCATTGCGATGAATCAATGCTTGGCGAGTGATGATTGCTATGACCCCGATGAGTCAAACATGACGATGATATGGATCTTGAGTGAGGAGCTCGCCACAATTACTTTCGGCAGCCTCTGCCGTCAGTGTACATTTAATCGCACACTGCACGTAATCCTTTTATGCATCCATAAGTGAGCAAACAATGAGATGCCCCACGATTATGTCGAAGAAGAACTGGGTCGGCGCAGTGTGTTCAAGTCAGAACAATTTCTATCCATCGACTATGTTCCTGAAGCTCTTCCACATCGAGAACTAGAACTAAGGACTTTAGCACAGAGCTTCAAGACACTCATAACAACTCCAGGACGCACCAGTCAGCGATTCATAATTGAAGGTCCAGTCGGGACAGGCAAGACTGCGGTTGCTAAGCGTTTCACAGAACAAATGGTTCAAGCTGCCGAAAGACGCGGAATTCATCTGCATAAACTTCACATCAACTGCAGGATTAACAAGAGCGAGTATCTAGTATATTTGCGAATGCTAAGAGAATTCAAACCGAAATTCCCCCGGCGAGGCCACTCGCCTGAAGAACTTCTGCAGATGTTAGTAGAAGTCCTAGATGTGGAGGACCGCTATCTACTCTTGATTCTAGACGAACTTGACTATTTCATCAATCAGAGGGGCGGTAACATTCTATATGACCTTACACGCTTGATGGATGATCGATTGAACGCACCACAACGACTTTCCATGATTGCAGTGGGGCGAAACATCCCACTCGATGGGGACGTCCTAGATTCAAGCATTTTGAGCACACTTCAGCGTAATCTTATGCGGTTCGAGAGATACAGTTCAGAGGCTCTCTACGCGATTCTAGAAGATAGAGTAAAGATTGCTTTCGAGAATGACGCAATAATGGATGAAACACTTCAGGTTATTTCTGACATCGCATCAGAGCATGGAGATGCCAGATACGCCATCGAATTACTGTGGCGAGCAGGAAAGCAAGCTGATCGTAACAGAGTCAAAATTGTAATTCCTGACTACGCCCGCCAAGCAAAGGTCGACACACATCCTGAGCTCCGGAAGGAGATTTTTGCTACACTGCCCATTCACAACAAACTAGTCCTTTTAGCTGCAGCCAGACAACTTAAGGAAGTTAGGAGTGCCTATGTGACAATGGGGGAAGTTGAAGAGATGTATCGAGCAGTCTGCGAGGAGTATGGCGAAGAGCCACGAGCACACACACAAGTCTGGGAATGGGTTCAAAATCTTAATGCACATGGCGTATTAGATACAAAGCGATCTGGAGCGGGCCAAAGAGGACAGACCACGCTCATTGGTTTCTCTGACGTGCCGGCCGAGATGTTAGAACGATTTCTTATGGAACTGCTAAAATAATCCACAATGTGGTGACCCCTATGGATTTGCAAACACAGACCAAGATTCCTATTGAAGAACTATTCTCTTCGAGGGGACGAATCAAGATAATCCGGGAACTTGCAACATCAAGCGAGTTAAACATCACAGAACTGTGCAAACGCGTTGGCCTTAATCATAGCTCAACGAAACAACACCTAGAGGTTCTTATGAAAACAGGCCTTATTGAAGAGAAGGTCTTTGGACGAATCAAAATCTACAGATACCGCATCGAGGACATGCGTGCCCGTTCTCTTAGGAATCTCATCGATCTGTGGGAATCATAATGGAGTCCGGAGTCAATTGACCTCTTACATTGGACGACTTTTCTATCTCGGGGATGAATACCATGGATCCCAGTGGCAACCCGGTCTACGTACAGTTCAGGGCGAACTCATTGATGCCTTGACAGCATGGAGTGGAGAAACCCACTCATCCTCCACGGTTCAGCTTGCTGGCAGGACTGATAAAGGGGTTCACAGCGTCGGTCAGATAGTGTTAGTTAGGACGGACAAGCGTTTCGATGTTGATAGAATAAACAAGCACTTGCCAGATGACATCAGATTGTGGGCGTATGCCAAAGCTCCCGAAGATTTCAAACCGCGCTATAGTATATTCATGAGGCATTACAGGTACTACCTTGACGCCACCGAACTCAATCTCAACCTTTCCTTGATGAAACGAGCCATGCAACTCCTAACGGGATCACACAATTTCTCGCTATTGTCAAAGCCCGATGGAAACCGTGGCACGTCCGCAACAATTCTGAATATGAGCTTGAGGTCAGCAAGCGGGACCCTCACGATTGATGTCTATGGCATTAGTTTTCTCTGGAAACTTGTTCGAAAGATAGTTTCCCTATTAACCAAGATTGGAACTGGCGAACTTCATCTGAACGCAGTACGCAAGCTCCTGGAGCAAACCAATGTACTTCCTGGGGGGATCGCCCCCGCTCCACCAGAGAGTCTTGTTCTGCTGGATGTAGTAGTGCCGATTCGTATGAACGTGAGCAAACACTGCAGAAAAAGGATGCAAAAGGAACTCGCAAGACGACTTGGTTATCTTCACCGTTCTGCAATGACTCTTTCCGCTCTTACCGAGCGCTTCGACTCCGACCAAAGGCAATACTCTTGATTTCGAGCCAGCTGGCAAAGGCTTCTTTCAGCTGCGGTTCTTTCTCAAGTATTCTCTCAATTGTATCCTGATGTGTGCGAGCGCCTCTTCTAACAGAAACACCCGTGAATTTCGCCAGTTTTGTGAGAATCTGCGTCTTTTTCTCCCGCTTTCTATTTCCTTGCCAGACCAGCAGTGGCCAAGTGGGTTCAGCATAATCAACATGCCGAAATGGCGATTCCTGTCGACTTGTCGCTACTCCTGCGGAAAGGAAGTCATAGACGTAGGAGAGCAGTTTCCAGTTCTGCTTTCGCATTATTCGTCCCAGATTAAGGTCTCCGAGAGACAATGCCTCAAATCCCAAGTCCAATTCCTTGGTACTCCTAAGATGGAGGTGCACATTCTGCTCAAGCCATAGCAGTAAGCTCTCATAATCGACATCAGCCTCGGACACAATTCTCCGTGCTGCAACTGAGTCGGTGGTCATGAAAAGTCGACGAAGTACCTCCTTCACATTGCGCTTGATGTCTCGCGAGGGGAGCTCTCCCTCCAGAAGAGATCCCCCCTTCAGGATAACTTCCAAGTCTGATATCGCAGCACGAAGGTCTCCAGCAGAGCGGTCTGCTATTTCCTCTAGAATCTCATCTTTCACAAGTACTTCTTGACTATCGGCTATCCTCCTCAACACACCCATAACATCACTGGGTTCTAGAGGGCTAAAGATGAGCACAAGGGAGTTCTTTCTCAAGTCTTTCAAACGGGGACTATTGGGATCATTTGCTGTCATCAATTGGATGTACAGACTCTTTAATCACGCTCAGTATTGCGCCAACTCCACCTCGATCACTTGTTCCAGAAAGCCCATCTACTTCATCGAGCATAATTATCCTCAGGCGTCCATCTAGGGTCTGTTGAGTAGCAGCTATCCAAACGGTTGCTTCTATAATCCCCTTGTTGCGCTTATCACTTGCATTGAATTCAACAAGCTCCATGTTTAGGTCGTGGCTCAATGCACAAATGGATGCTGTCTTTCCTACTCCCGGCGGACCGATAAGGAGTATTGCCCTTTTCCTAGGAATTCTTTTTCTCCAAGATGATATCCACTCTCTTAACGTGTGAATTGTGTCAGTATTCCCCACAAGCTGCTCTTGGCTTACTGGTCTGTATCTCTCTGGCCAAGGGAGATTTTCATTGCTCACGTTCTCTCACAGCCCCATAAAGGCAAGTAATGCAGTCAGCTGAATTTCCCCATCTGCTCCCTCTGATATTCTAAACTCCGCCTCTGCAGTTCTTTCCAGCACATTCATTTTTCGTTGCTCAGGGAGTTCGGACGATAGTACTTCTCGGTGAATTTGTCGAACCAAATCCACGGGTGAAACGCCCTGATGATACGTTAGGTCTTTCAAGATATCAAGGGCCTCGTGGTAGCTTTTCTCTTGGGACGCACTCAGCATGCTCCTGATTCTCTCAGGATCAGCACGTCCAGAAATGGCATAGATAACATCGTCGGTGATTTTTTCACCTGTAGATGATGATGCTTGCAGCAAATTGATTGCAGCCCTCATATCACCATTGGAAAGATAGAGAATCGCATCAACTCCCTCTGTGCTCAGCTTGATTCCTTCTGCCTTTGCGATATACTTCAGTCTCCCTGATATCGCTTCATCGCTAAGTCGAGCGAACTTGAAGATGGCACATCTTGACTGAATCGGGGGAATTATCCGGCTTGAGTAGTTGCATAGCAGAATCATTCTGCAGGACGCCGCGTATGATTCCATGGTTCGTCTCAGAGCATGTTGGGCATCCCCAGTCAAATGATCCGCTTCATCTAATGCAAGAATCCTGAATGGGGCATCACCAGCTGGCATTGCCCTTGCGAAGTTCTTAATCTGATTTCTCACGACATCGATGCCCCTCTCATCACTCGCGTTCAATTCCATGAAATTTCGATCGAAAGATTCGCCGAAGAGATCTCTGGCCATTGCTACAACTGCAGTTGTCTTACTAGTCCCTGGGGGGCCTGCGAATAGGCAGTGAGGTACCGCCTTTGCTTTCACGAATCTGATTAGCCTATCGACCACAGGCTCTTGCCCGATGATATCATTCAGTGTCCTTGGGCGGTATTTTTCAGTCCATAAATCGATATCCATTCAACATCCCTTCCTGAATATGAATCTGAGATTCCTGCTTTCCGCAGAGAGGAATGATAAACACATTCTGTACGACCTTTAAAAGATTCACCGGAGAGTCTTTGCAATTCTATTACGTTCCAGATGCTTAAGAACTGCGACTTGTCTGACCTCCTCATGCAAACAACCTTCTCTTTGGTGTATTTCACTGAGCCTTTTCACAGCAATGTCTTTATCACATTGCAATGCAAGTTGCTTCTCGTGCAACCATCATGAAGATCCGCAGCGAATCTACAGAAGTCATTGACCGCTACAGAATGCTGTTCATGAATGACTCTCGAACATGCACATTCAAGGAACAAACTCCGGAGCTAATAATCGGAGGCCGAAAACTAGGTTCTTTTCAATCAGGCGAACAGGCAAGTCTACCGAATTGGGTTGTAGAACAATTCGTGACACATGGATTGGCTAACATAGCTCCTGAAGATGCTTACGAATCATTGAGGCGCCTTCTGAATCTTCATCGAGAGGAGGAAAAGCAGCCTCATAAGCTTCAGACGTTTCATCCGTTTCTGTATGCTGCGCTCAACCGCAAGATGCATCGACTCCAAGAGGATAAGACCTCAATGGGTCCTCGTAGATACGAGGAAATTGAGAGGATGCAGCGCATGATTCCATTCCTAGTAGAAACTCGTCTTTCCAAAATAATCCGTGTAGCCAAATCGGGTGCCTATCAGGAAAAGCGGAAGCAGATGACGAATGAAGAACGATGGTTGTGTGAGGAAATCGCAGAGATACTCTCTGTTTGGCGCGCAAAAGTAATGGACTAGGCTCCATGAAATACAGGAGCTTAAATATGACTCCAATGGACTTTACAATGAGGGTTGAGCAGATGCTCGGCCGAATCCCCCTTTCATGCAATAACTTTGAGGCGCTGTCTGATGTCCGGGCTTAGTGATGAGGGTCCACAAGAACGATTCGAAGAGTTTCTTCGCACCTACAAAGATGAAGATGGCAGGCTTGCTTATTGGTCCCGATTGCAGCAAATGTCGATTAACGACGAGTCATCAATTGTAGTAAACTTCCAAGATTTAGCCAGCTTCGACAGTGTGTTCATAACACTAGCCACAGAGGATCCTGCGCAGTTCCTGAAGATGATTAATGGCGCCTTGGTTTCAGTTTTGAAAATTGAAGACCCAGATTATGTTAGCACACTCGACACAAACATGCTAAAAGTTCGAATTATTGATTACCCTGAACATATTCCGCTCAGAGCCATTCGTTCAAAACATATCGGACGACTATTACACATCAGTGGCATCATGATGCGGGCGAGTATAGTCAAGCCGCTTCTAATCGAAGCAATGTTTAGATGTCGCATCTGTGGGGGTGATATTCCTCAGACTCAAGAGGACGGAAGATACACCGAACCGGCACTTTGTCCTGTTTGTGGAAAGAAGACAGCTATGAGACTTATCCCAGAGCTATCCCATTTTATCGATTGGCAAAAGGTGAGAATTCAAGAATCCCCTGAAGAACTGCCTCCCGGTCAAATGCCGCGGTCCGTTGATGTCATTCTTGAAGGTGACATCGTTGACATATCAAGACCGGGCGACTTCGTGAAAGTAACAGGGCTTCTTGAAACAACACCCGATTTCTCCAGGCGTGGCGGCAGACTGGCAACGTTCAATGTATTTATCGATGCAAGTGGGGTAGAGATTACAGAGAAAGAATACGAGCAGTTGGAAATCTCTGAGGAAGATGAGAAGAAGATACGGGAGCTGGCGGAAGATCAGTATGTTTACGAACGGGTATGCGCTTCAATCGCACCCTCAATTCATGGTCACGAACAAATCAAGGAGTCAATCGCACTTCTTCTCTTTGGCGGAGTTGAGAAACAGCTGCCAGACGGCACCCGACTCAGAGGCAAATCAAACATCCTGATGATTGGAGACCCTGGCACCGGGAAGAGCCAGATTCTCAAGTTTGTTTCTAATTTGGCTGCGCGAGCGTTGTACACTTCTGGCAAAGGTACTACTGCTGCAGGTCTTACCGCCGCAGTAATCCATGATACCGAAACAGGTGCCATGACTCTGGAAGCAGGGGCATTAGTACTGGCTGACCAAGGAATCGCATGTATCGACGAGTTTGACAAAATGGACCCGAATGATAGGAATGCAATTCATGAGGCCATGGAGCAGCACACGGTCAGCATCGCAAAGGCTGGAATCATAGCAACATTGAATGCAAGAACATCAATACTGGCGGCAGCAAATCCAACACTTGGCAGGTATGAGCCTTCAAATAGTGTACAACAGAATATACAACTTCCATTCACGATTCTCTCGAGGTTTGACCTGATGTGGATCATGGTTGATACTGTGGAAGCCACCAAAGACAGAGAGCTAGCACAATTCATTCTTGGTATGCATCAGAGGAAGAAAATACCAACCGGGTCTGCAACGCCGCCACTCCCACCGGAATTCCTGAAGAAGTACATTGGCTATGCCAATCGTTACGTCATACCTCAGCTCACTTCTGAAGCCGCAGAAGTGATTGAGAATTTCTATGTTGACCTTCGAAAGACTGCTGAGGGTGGCGCAGCACCTGTTCCCATAACAGCACGTCAACTGGAATCCCTAGTTCGTCTTGCTGAGTCGAGAGCTCGGATGGCGCTGCGGTCTAAGGTGAGCAAGGAAGATGCGCAAAATGCAGTGCGGCTAATGGAAGCATCACTGCGAATGGTTGCACTCGATAGTATCACTGGTAAAATTGACATAGACCGTCTAGTGTCAAAAATGAGCGCAGCCCAACGCAGTTCTTCTGATATCATCCTTAAAGTGATGAGGGACTTAGAGTCTGAAGGAACTTCCACTGTCGATGAAGAGGCGTTGCTTCAGCGAGTACAATCAATGGGTCTTCCGCGAGATAGAGCGGAAGAAGTTATCAAAAAGCTAGTTACAGAAGGCATCCTCTTTCATCCTAGAGAGGGCAAAGTTAGACGGGCCCAGAGTTGAATACAGAAGTCACGACAGGTGTCCCAATGACAAGGAAGAAGAAGACCCTGGAAAGTCTTCCAATCAATCGGAAGATCATCGATCTCCTTCATAGCTTTGGCATAAGCAAGCTCTTTCCTCCTCAAGAAGATGCTTTTGAAACAGGTGTACTCGATGGCAAAAACCTTGTACTAGCAATCCCCACAAGCTCAGGAAAAACACTTGTTGCTGAAATTTGCATGCTCAAGACAATCTTGGAAGGGAAAGGCAAAGCTCTCTATCTAGTTCCATTGCGTTCTCTTGCCCATGAGAAGTATGTTGAGTTTAAGAAATACGAGCAGCTTGGGATCACGACGGCGTTGTCAGTGGGAGATTATGACTCTCCCGGCACACGTCTGCATGATGCCGACATTGTCATACTGACAACAGAACGGGCAGATTCACTCATTCGTCATGGTACAAATTGGTTGAGCGAAGTGGGAATCATTACAGTTGACGAAATTCATCTCGTGAACGATCCATCAAGAGGTCCCACAGTTGAAATGGTATTAGCGAAGCTATTGCGAATAATCCCGGGGATTCAAATTGTAGCATTGAGCGCCACAATATCAAATGCGGGAGAGATAGCTGACTGGTTGGATGCCGAACTTGTAAGAAGCGATTGGCGTCCTGTACCATTACGCGAAGGAGTCTTTCTCGATGGCACAATACTGTTCAATGACGGATCAACGAGGAGAATTACACGAGCTCGCAAAGAGGAGCTGATTGATGTTGTTTGTGATATCCTTGATGAGGGCGGCCAAGTCTTGGTGTTTGTATCAAGCCGAAGGTCCACAGTATCAGTTGCCAAGAAGCTCGCGTCCAGTGTACGTCCATACGTTAC
>DAOWNS010000298.1 GCA_030642465.1 Candidatus Thorarchaeota archaeon
CGAAGTCCATTCGCGCGGGAACATTGAAGGTCAGGTATTTCGTGTGGCTTTTCATAGCAATCCTCTTGCTTGCGAGATTCTGTAAAAACGTTATGAACACCCAGGCTCTTTCGCAATGATGGCAGCAAGAGAAGCAGATGTGCGATTCCCTTCACGTCGGTACTGGCTCTAGTCTCAGTTCCGACACATAGACTAGTAGCAAAGAAATTGAACCACTAGCGTTTCTAAATCGTCATGATCAAGGAACTACCCTTTCACGCTTGGCTTGTGTTGTTATGGGGTGCATTTCCTGTATGATTGGCTTTAGCCGCAAAGGAACCAGCTATTCTGCAATTCGGTTAGACAAATAGCATAATGAAGCAGACTGCAACGATAACGCCTATGATGATGCTCACAAGGGGGCTTCTTTCAGTCCGTTTCGCCGCTTCATCCAACAAGGAAGCCTTCTCTTGTTCGGAATAGTCGCCGAGGTTGGATTCAAGAAGACTTGCTTCCATCTCGTCCAAAGATGGCATTTCAGCCATCAATGGAAGTCGACTGCGTTTCTCCTTGGCAATATCCTGAATATCTCCGATTGGGCGAACCGTCCACTCTCTCGCCTTTTTCCCGGAAAGGAGCATGACTAAAAGATTAATCGCAGAGTAGGGTATTACAAAAAGGAGCGCCACCGCTGCAAATGTGTAGGTCACATAGCCGGAAATCAAGAAATCTATGCCCACCATAATGCCAGCGCCAGTTCCAATTGCCAAAGAGGCTCCAGCAAGTAGTAAGTTCCCCTTGAGTCTAGTATAGAAAGTCACGTGTGCGAGTTTGTACCGATTCTCAGCACCCGCTATTCCATGGACAACCCCGACAGCTAAGTAATTTGGCACGCTGACAAGCCAGCTGATTCCCAAAAAAAAGGCAATGACTACGAATATCTCGAGCATCAAAGCTAGTATCATAAGTAGCAAACCAACGATAACAAGTGGGACTGGTGCCAATCCGTTTGGATCAGCTAGGGTCATCCGTTGCATCTGCACGAAAATGGGTACGATGAGCATCATGGCAAGGCTGTTGATGTTCATGTACCTTGTTGGACTAGGAGGAAACTTGTTTAGTTTTCTAATGAACCTGCTAAGGGCGGGAGTCCGGGATTCGTTGTTCATCAAAGTCCTCCAGAAGGGATTCAATACTCCACATCTTTGGGATAAGTGCTTCCTCCTCCTCCGCCTGGCGTTGGGTCCGACGGCGGTTCCGACTGCGATGTTTGCGTTGGAGGTGGGTCATTAATATAGAACAGGATGAATAACTCAATCGCGGTGACGAGGAGAACACCTGCGGAAATGGCAAGAAGGGTTCTTGAAATAGGTTCTGGATCTGCGGCACATGCGGACTCAGATGCAGACCGTCCGGTCCAGATTGCAATCATATTATTGATGAAATTGAGCAACCCTGGATAGCTCGATCCAGTTAAGTATGCGGCGACTCCACCCGCAATGAAGCCTGCGGCTGTTGTAGAGTAATCTCGTAACATAAGCGCCGCAGCTAGGAGTTCACCACTGAGTGCTGGTGCAATGAAATCAACCATGAGCTCTATTAATGCCGCAAAAGCAAGAATCACTACCGCCAAGACAGCAGCTCCAATTAGGATTAATACGAGCTGGGCTACAGTAGTAGGAGCGGTTACGGGGGATAAGACATAGAATGCACCGGCCGCAGCTGACATGAATACAATCTTGAACCCGACCCACCAATCTGGTAGCTGTCCCAATGGAATGGGATTGATCTTGTTGTTTCCCGTGTCAACGGCATACCTGATACCCGAATCTAGGCATGATTTGACACTCGTGGAGGAACCGTCATAAGCCCCAAGCACTATGGCTGACGATAAATACCCAGCCACTCGGGCATCGATGGCACCGCCAAAACCAAAGCTTCCGTCCAAGAGACTCGCGGCGTTCTCCCCGTAGCACGTGGCAAACACTGTGCGTTTCGGCTTCGCGACACTGATACTACTGACGACCTCGCTCCAGTCCTGAATTTGTCCTCCTTCTTCAATGCCCTGCTCTGAGCCATGACCTACAACCACAACCATTGTTGCCCTAAATGTCATGATTCTCGCCTTCAGGGTTTCCGCTGACACGACCAGTTTATGTAGGTCTAATTGACGCCGGAGTTTGATTGAAGTACAAGGACGCGTGGCCTGTGCCGCTTGCATGACAGAATTCTGACTCGCATAGGCATCTTGAGCATCAGCGTTACGTTGAGCAATGTTATCCTCGATGATGTTACTGGCAATTTCTGTGGCTTGATCTTGACCCACTTGGACAAGTAAAATATCACTTGTTGTTGGAGAGTCATTGATACCTGCCAGAAAGCTCATGCTAAGAAGGAAGGAGCTTATCAACACGATTGCCAGGATGATTGCAATAGATTGATTTCTTCTGTAATTTCCCACGAACATCCCCTGTGAAACAAACGGCGTTATATGATATCCATCTACCGATGTTTTGATTGCGCCCCTTCATGATGTGGATTAAAGCCATCTAAATCTCTAATCTCAGAAGGCCGTAGACGCCATGTATTGTTCTCTCTCAATCTCTCTTCTTCTCTATCCTTCAGCCTACCGCGAATGAATAGGGCTGGCCTTTGGATGGATGATGAATCGCTTCGTCTAGTCCCCTATGATTTTAATCAGAACGCGCTTAGGCCGCCGCCCATCGAATTCGCCATAGAAGACAGCCTCCCAAGGTCCGAGATCGAGTCTACCTTCGGTGATGGCAATGACAACTTC
>DAOWNS010000193.1 GCA_030642465.1 Candidatus Thorarchaeota archaeon
CAGTGACGACTGTTAGTCTAGTCGAAAGCACAGGCCTAGAGCTTGCCAAAGTAGAGAAACTTGTTAGAAAAGCTGTTGAAGAGGGCCTTATTCCAGCCTACTTTGATGATGAATCGAAGGAGTTAATCATTGACGCTGAGAGGTATGATATGAGCGCTCTGGAATTGAGGCAAGGTCCCATTCTTAGTAGGGATCTTAAGGATCCGGGAGCATGGGACATCGACACGGATGAATGAATGACCTCAATTCGATATTTCTCCGTCATACTGCTCTGAGAAATTCTTTTTAGTACGATTGCTAAGTCATGCTTAGTTCACCCACTATGAAACACAGGTGTCGCTAATGGCTAAAGGGATGAAATGGCTGCAATGCCCAGTCTGCAAGCAGACAATCTACTGGCAAATCCCTGAAGACGCACTAAAAGAAGTGAAGCGATTCCCTGCAGCAGTAATCGTCAAGCATGATGACCATTATCTAATTGTGTACCTGGACAGCCATCTTCAGCTGGCTGACACAGAAATAGCAGCTGCATTCGTGGAAGGATCAACGCAGAAGAAGGATTAGCTTGCGCCGCTTCGCGAGTATCTACTTCCGAACACCGAATGGCACAACAAGTCCATTATCGTAGGCCCACTCAAGCACTCGGGATGCCTGCGAACTTGCCATGTTCCAAATCTTGAGATAAGAAACAAGACGCTCAACGCCAATCACCCAGTCAGACAGCAATTCTTCAATTCTGCGTCGGAGGTTTGGTTCTTTGACCTCTTTCAGTATTGGAAGTAAACTACCAACCAGACTTTGCGCAAGCACGAGTATTGTTTCCAGTCGAGCGACCCACTCTTCCCGAGGCAAGCCTTGTAAGGTCTGAGCTACCGCGAGGTGGTAATCGTACTGCGCGGTAAAATACCTTAGACGCCACCCAAGAACCTCTAACACCAACGAACGGTGAGCAGCGGTTGGAGCAGTCTTCATCATTAGTGAGAGAAAGCGTTCATGCATCTCATCGGCAGACTGGCTTGCCTCGAAGAACAATGCCATCGCCTGCTGGTATTCTTCATTGGCAAGGCATGCTTCTGCTTGTTTGGATGCTTCCCTAAATTGTTCGAGAACCCTTCGAGTCCTTCCGCCTGCATCAGGATTCGATCTGTCGTCGTTGGGTTCCGTCACTTGTTTCACCAGATCACTCATCCGTTCGGTGTTTCCTCTCATGGATTTTAGGTCGTTAATCCCCATAAAATAAATCTATGATGTCCTCGGCGCTCTTAGCCGCCCCATTATCTCAAGTTGAGTGACAAGGAGGGCTTGTTTCTTCATCTCACCCGGAATCACGCTTCAGCCTTCCTGTAGTAGTTGAGGTGATATCGGGCTCCATCGTGCAAGAGCTCTGCTTCGTACATTCCAGACCAACCGCCTGCAACATTGAAGCTCTGAAACATGTGCCAATCAGATGGAAGGAAATCCACATCATTTCCGATAATCTCATCCAATGTAAAGAGTTTCAAGTTGCCCTCGCGATGGCTATCTTTGAAGGCATCAATTTCAGCATAACTAACAAAAATCAGGAAGTGAGCGGAGAGCTCCTGATTCGAGGTAATCAAACGCTCTGAAACCATTCCACGGAATTCATAGTTCCAAACTCTTGTTGCGCCGGTTTCTTCCATAACCTCTCGTACTGCAGCACTACGTATATGCTCCCCGAGATTCACTTTTCCACCGACCAAGCTCCATAGATTCTCGTACGGCGGCTTGCGACGCTTAATGAACAGGTATTGATCAGCACACCGTAGAATTGTAATCGCGATCGGCACTAGACTAGCCATCGTGTATTTCCCCAGCTATTGAACTGTAAAAACAGGGGTGTGGCTTTAAATCTAGGGAAGGTACGGTTGCATATCTTCAGATTCGTACAGAATGATGTCTGGGAAACTAGAAGTAACATTCATAGCGACCACACGACAATTGCAGCTAGGTCTTTGTGTTGGGAAACATTCTGAGTGATAAGAACAGAGCGAAAGTACTGGCGATGATAACGCCCTCCAAGAGCGAGATTCTTGCTCAACAAGAACTCATCAAGAAACTAACCCATGCACTCGAACAACAAGCAACGATTCAAGGACGAGTCTACTCGTTCATTGCGGCTCAAGGCTCAACAGGCGAAAAACAAACCCAATTGAGAGATGCAGCAGATATCGATCTCTTTGTGGGGCTTAGACCAGATGATTACTCGGAAATACTGTCACTCTCAGCGACTGAGCGGAATCGAGCACTTGATGTGACGCTGGACGATATTGTGGAGAAGTGGTTCATTCCAGCCGTTCAAGAGATGGACGTTCATGATGTACAGAAGACCTTCTCGCAACATCCATACCTATCGTTGAAGATGGATGAATTTGACATCGACATATTATGCTGTTTTGATATATCCTCAACTGAGATTAAATCAAAGGGACCCATAACGGCCGTGGACAGGAGCGTTCATCACTCACGTCATATCGCCGACAATCTGACAGCGAGGATGAGGGAGGATGTGCGACTTCTCAAATCATTTGTGCGTGCCAGTCATGCCTATGGCGATACGTGTGCAGTGGGACGAATGGGCTTCACCGGTTACGCGCTGGAACTCCTCGTAGTCGCTTCGGGTTCACTTGATGGCGCACTGAAGGTATTGGCGGCCCTAGAACAATCCCCCCACGACCCTCTAAATCGACCGTTGGAGCAACTGAAGAAGGTTCCAACGTTCCGTGACGACACTATCTTCATTATTGATCCTGTCGACACTGGAAGGAACGTGGCCTCTAGTTTTTCACCTCGTGCATACGGATGGCTGAAGAAGAGAATTCAAGAGATAGAGAGCGCGGAAAAAGCAGGAAAACACAAAGTGGTAATGGATGCATTTCTGGAAAAAGCAATCCCCACAGGGGCTTTGCCCGATTGGCTTGCCCCCCACGCACTGATTTACGAGTTCACATCCGATGGTGCAGTACACTATACTATTCTCAGAGACAAGCTGTACAGATTGGCACGGAAAATTTCAATCCAATTGAAACGTGAACGAACTGGAGAACCAAGATTTGGAAACGTCCTTACTGAAGTGTACTTCGAGGATGCTACGTTCTCGATTGGCTTCTTGATTGAGAGTCCGGCCATTGAAGAATCATACGAACGAAGAGGGCCGCCAGCAAAGCTCAAAGAGGCAGCGAGGGAATTCAGGAGAACACACAAGGAAGTATCTGAGAGAGATGGTTTTCTGTGGACCATTGAGAGAAGGAAATGGACAAACGCCTTTGTGCTTGCTGATAGCATTCTAGGTCGGGCTGCCATAGATGGGCTCACCCGTTGCCCTGACATAGGAATGGTTTCTGCTAGAGTGCTGAATGCGCTCTATCTGTACGCGGCTCCTGCGGAAAGCGTTGTGCTTGACCAGTGGCAAGGATTTAAGGAGAAAAACACTGAGCAGGCTAAGTGACCAATCGTGCCATCGGAGATAGCATTCATTTCCCACCCAAAATCAATACTACATAGACAGCCCTTTCCAAGGCCGCATCTCGAGTCCTTTGATAGCCCTATCAGGATTCAGATGGCTGAAAAACATCTGTCAGAGAGCGGCATGCTACAGACAATGAGTAGAGTGAAAGCGCCCAAGGCGACTCCAGAGGATGCGTTGCTCGTTCATTCTGCGTATCTCGTTGACACTGTTGCATTGATGTCAGACTTGGGTAGTGGGGAGCTTGGTGAGGGAACCTATGCAAGTCCGGACCTTCTGGAAACCGCCCTCATAGCCGTGGGAGGTTCTATGAAAGCAGCGGAGATTGTGGCGTCAGAAGAAGCTAGACATGCATTCGCATTGATGCGACCTCCGGGGCATCATGCGAGTGTGTCAACACCTATGGGGCTCTGCTACTTCAACAATGTGGCAGTCGCAGTGAAACACATCATGAAACGCCACGGCATCAAACGTGTGTCAATTTTGGATTTTGACGCCCATCATGGAAACGGCACATCCGAGATATTCTACACACACCCTGGAGTCCAATACATCTCACTACACGAATATGACTACGAGAACTTTGGATTGGGACATTACGAGGAGATTGGCTACGGTAAAGGAAAAGGTACAAACATCAACATCCCCCTGCTTGAAGCGTCTCCTGATGTTTCCTACAAGACAGCAATAGAAAGAGTTGTGCGACCCGTTCTTGAATCCTTCAAGCCGGAAGTTATTGCCGTTTCAGCAGGCTACGACCCACACTACGCGGACCCTGTTGGCAATATGAATGTCGAC
>DAOWNS010000147.1 GCA_030642465.1 Candidatus Thorarchaeota archaeon
AACTCTTGCAGGCAGAGTAACCAATGACGGATATCCCTATGCCAAGACAATCGGCTCTTTTGCCGGGCTTGCAGGAGCGATACCAGACGCCCTAATTCGAGGAACTGGGCAGGTGGATGACTGCACGGGATGTGTTCTCGATCTACAATGCAACTGGAAAACGTCAGATACGGGAATTGATCAGGCTTGGATTGAGCGCGCCCGTCAGATTGTGATAGTCAAACGGGTGCCACGCAAAGCAAAGAGATTCGGTACAGTCCCAGTTAGCGCCGATGCGGCTGATGAGTCCGGAGTAGTTCTGATAGGTGTTGACGCGGGTGGCAACGGTTCTGGTCTAAGCGAGCTTGAGAATCTTGGAGGTGTGATTGCAGGTTCAGGGGGCATCGGTCTTCTGATGAATGCAATCGACCTAATCCAAGCTGACATAGTTCAGCGCATTGTGACTCTTGCTGAGGCGGAAGGACTTGTGTTGGCCGAAACATCCTTGGGCATCACAGGGCGAGCTGCAACTACTGGAAGCAAGCCCCGACTAATAACCGAACATCTGGCGAAGCTTGATGGCTCCTTATGGGCCGACTCGCATCAGTTGATGTTTGTAGAAGATGGCCTCGCTATGGGTGCTGCAGTCGCAGCAAGATGCATGAACTCGATGGGAACACCGCATAATCCCATGGGCGGGAGAAAGGGAGACAAGTGCCCAATGGGCGCTCGCATGAAACTTCAGAAAGCTAAGAAATCACAACGGAAGTGATGACTGACTTGCTAATTATACCAATCAAAACGCGAATCATCAAAGCAGAGGATGATATGCTGGATGTTCTCATTGAGGCTATATCGAACTCTGGGGAGGCGATTCGGGACAATGATATCTTAGCTATGGCTGAAACCCCTTTGGGCACGACCGAGGGGCAGGTGGTGAATCTATCGGAGGTCGAAGTTTCTCCGAAGGCTCAAAGCCTAGCAGACAAATATGATCTACTACCCGCAGTGGCCGAGCTGGTCATTCAGGAAGCCGATGAGATACTGGGTGGAATTTCCCATGTGCTCCTGACCATCAAGAACAACACTCTGATGGCCAACGCAGGAGTTGACAAATCTAATGTTCCCCCAGGTTACGCTTCTCTACTGCCTGTTGATCCAAAGGCAAGCGCAACACGCATTCGGAGGGAGGTCAAGAAGAGATTGGGGAAGACCGTGGGGGTCCTGATTATTGACAGCCGAACGCAGCCGTTGCGTCTTGGCAACATTGGCATGGCGCTTGGAGTTGCTGGCTTTAAACCCGTGGCGGATGATAGAGGACGAAATGACTTGTTTGGCAACACGTTGAGGATTACGAGGCGGGCGGTTGCGGATAATCTTTCATCCGCATGCACTGCTGTTATGGGCGAATCTGATGAGTCCATTCCTGCAGCTCTGATTCGCAATGCTCCCGTGGAGTTTGTGGACGCATCCTTTGATTCTAGCGAGATGTGGATAGGCCCCAACGAGTGCATGTACATGGCTATCTTCGAGCAATGGCGGAATGGGAAAACACAAGTCTGAACCAACTTCAATAGGCGTCATAGAGGCAAGAACTGCCATACATTTGAGCAACGTTAAATACTGACTCAGTTGTATTGAACTTGAAGACAGACCTGAGATGGAGCAAGAATTGATGAGTAAATCGAATGTTCTCATTGACGTTGCAACTGCAGGTGCCTCTGGTGATATGTTCCTCTCTGCGTTGCTAGACCTAATCGGTGAGGATGACGCCCTGACGCCCATAGCGGCAAGTTTGCTCATTTATGATCCAACTCTTCGAGTCAGGATTCAAAGCAAGACGCACGAAGGTCACACCGGTAGACACATGGAAGTCACACTCGATAGAGGAATCCGACTAACCCCAAACTCGCTTCGTGAGGTGCTAAACGCAATCGCAGAAGAGTGTGAATTATCAAAGCATGCAAGGGATTTCTGCGATAAGGCGTTAAATGAGCTTTTTCAGGCGGAGAGCAGGGCGCATGGTCAACCACTCAAGGATCTCCATCTTCATGAGCTTGGTTCCGTCGATACAATCCTGGATATCGCCGGCACAGCTTATTTGTTAGAAAAAGCCGGTCTTCTAGGGACGGCCAAATTCTTCTCTACAGAGGTTGCTGTTGGCACTGGAACGATACAGACTGAACATGGCAAGCTCGAAGTTCCTGTACCAGCGGTTGCAGAAATCTTGGTTGCCAATGATATTCCCTATGTAAACGGACCTGCGAACACTGAGGTTCTGACACCAACAGGGGCCGCGATACTCGCTACTCTTGTCGATAAGTTCGGGGAGCCTCCAGAGGATTTTGTTGCTATGCGCCAAGGGACTGGATTTGGTTCTCGCGATCTTGGCGACACTGCAAACATGATGAGAATCATGATAGGCGATATTGGTCCAGCAAAAAAGAAACCGCCCAAGCCTGCCAAAGAGAAGCATAAGAAGGGAAAGCCCGTAAAACAGGAGAGAGTTGAGATGCTCGACAGCTGGAGTTCGGATGAAGTTGTTGTTGTTGAAACAACCGTAGATGATGTTGACGGTGAAATAATGGGCAGCCTTTTCGATGTTCTTTTGTCAGAAGGCTTGGCCTATGATGTTGTCATGATTCCCGCTTTCGGTAAGAAGAACCGCCCTTGTTTCATTGTTAAGGTCATTGCTGCAAAAGCCGGGCTCAAAGGCATCGCTGAGGTCATGATGAGGCATCTCGGAACACTCGGTGTTCGTTACACAACATGGGAACGACTCAAGGCTTCAAGAGAAACTATCGTATGCAAGATGGATATTGACGGGCGGGAGTTCATGGTTCGTGTCAAGGTTTCCCGTGCTCCTGATGGGAGCATAATAACGATCAAGCCCGAGGCAGATGATGTCTTGACTGTTTCAAAAGCCACTGGCATTTCTGTTCGAGAGCTAAAGCCCAGAATAGCCATGCAGGCACAAGCAGTCACTGAATGAGATTGCTTGCATCTCTATTGAGACAGGTATGGTGTGAGCCGGTTTACATCGTCAAGGTGCAATTCCTGAAGATGCTGAGCAGGTATTAGGTTCTCAAATGCTCTGATACAGAGCTGAGCATACGCTTCAGGATCATACCTCGTTGTTTCATCAAAGAGTTCCAATGCTTTGACTCTTCGAATGGGGCTTTTAGCATCTTCATCTACCAAGATGTAATTCACTTTCTGTCCTGCGTGTATCTCTCTACCTGATTTGACGAGCTGTTGAGCCACAACCGATGCCCTTGATGTGGTACGATATTCATCAGGTTCTCTAGTGAGTCGAGCATGCAATACGAGGTCTCTAAGGTCGACGTTTCCACGATGCAACCTCTCGATATATTCTCTACACACAGCATAGGCTGCCGGTACTTGTTCTAAGAACTCCTTTTTGTTCATGGCGTGAGCAAGTGTCTTGATCATCACTTTCTGGCAATCACCTACAAAGAGACAGGTATCTCGGCGTCTGGTTTCTATTCCACGAGTCTTGATGCCTCCATTTCTAAAGACGCCATAGTAGCGGTTCAATGGTGCCATAGACGGGTGAATTCTTGATGAAGGAATGACCATCCATCTGTAGACCCCTTTCGGTGACATCTTGATATTGACCGCTTCTGTGACACGTCTGCAGAACTCCACTACCTTGTCGTATGCAATCTCTTCATCCGATTGAATCCATAGTGAGTCCACAATACCATGGATCATCCTGAAACCCATGGCTTCGCCAATCTCTTGTGTCTTGAGCATGACATCGCGCGCAAATGCAGTCACAGCAGTGTGTGCCTCAACTCTGCCGAATCTAGCATTCTTGAAACCAAGGTAACCGAAACATGAAACTAGCACACCTTTCAGCGTGTTTTGCATCAGTTCATACTTCCGTGTGTCGTGGCCCTCTTCAATCAGTTTCTTGAATGCATCGCGTTTCTTGACTACAATCCTCAATGCTTCTGCAACAATTCCCCTTCTACGACTGCAAAGTCGAAATCGTAGGTCAGGAACTTCAATGCAGTACTTGTAATCGTAGGGACATTGCGTCCGCGTGCAGATTGTTTCGGGACTGATATTCCTGGTGATCATCAACGTGGGGTACATAGATGAAAAGTCACACTCTGCTACGTTCTCGTAGACGCCGGGCATTGGCTGAAGAATCAATCCCCCTCGATCTATGGATGCAAGCTCGTTCACAGACTTGAGGAACTCAGGGTTACGTTTTACGGGTGGTATTAGGATTCCCATCTTATGCGCAGTATAGTACTGCACGGCCGCATTGACACTGCCAATTGACATTCGAGCAACTCTCTGAGGCTGAGCGAACGCCAACCTGCAACCCTCAATCACTCCCTCCATACCCGATGGCGAATAGTACTGGCTCTCTCTGCGGTCGATGTGGATTCTGCCGTTGAACATCACTTGATTGCCTGCTCTGTAGACGACCTGGTTGTATTGCCAGAACGATTGAGATTTCTTGCGTACGATGTTGAGGGCAGTACCATCGCGTGAGAAGACGAGCTTTACATTGTTCAGATGAGCGCGTGCCGTGAGGTATTTGAACAGATGTTCATCACCCCCCCGGGTAACTATCACGTCTGGGTCAATTTCATCAATTGCTCTCTGGAGTTCCAGTAGACTTTCTTGCTCGTCACTATTCTGAATGACTATCAGTTCGCCTCGGTGATAGATATCGATGTGATGTATTGGGTCTTCCATTGCTGG
The DNA here is from genome assembly GCA_030642465.1 of Candidatus Thorarchaeota archaeon. GTDB lineage: Archaea > Asgardarchaeota > Thorarchaeia > Thorarchaeales > Thorarchaeaceae > WTCK01. The sequence continues at coordinate 4,723 of DAOWNS010000147.1, forward strand.
GAAGATGCCCTGTGTATCAATGAAGACCTCAATCCCCATCTCTTCCAGTTCGGGTGTTTCATACTCAACATCCTCTCGGCTGTCAAGGCATTTGATCTCGGTGACTGTACTGCCTTCTAACTCAAACTCCACTCGCCCGAATGGAAATATCTCGTTAGTGATGAAGAACTGCTGTACCGGATTGAGGTCCGCGTGGAACACAGTTGCTCCAGGCAGGCTCTCCAGGTCTCTTGCAACCTTCCGGTGCATGTCTGGTGTCGTAAACACCTGTAGGACCCGTTTAGGGTGCTCATCGTAGACGCTGACAAATTTGTGAACAATGGCTGTCCCTGTCACGTC
>DAOWNS010000050.1 GCA_030642465.1 Candidatus Thorarchaeota archaeon
TCAGCAATTTCAAGCTTGAATTTGTTCCCCTTCATTCTCCGTCCGCTGACCCATATCCGCTTCTGGGGATTCCTGTTGTGCTTTGCTGAATTCTCCATGATGTTCCATACAAGCTGACTCAGGGAGCTATCCGCATTAACCATCAATGTTTCTGGTAGATTCTTTATGCGGGGAGTAACGCCGTGCTGTCGTGCAAGCAAATGCGCCTCGCCAATCAGCACTTCAATCAAATCCACTGGCTTAAGAGGCTCAACCTTTGACTCCTCTGCACTCCGCACTTTGTGAATCAGATCAATACAACGGTGGGCACCATCTAGGATGTACTGCTGGGCGGTTTCAATAACTTCGGGGGACGACTCCTTGTTGGCAAGGTCTGCACCGGCAAGAACCAACTGCAACTGGTTGCCTATGTCATGCAGAATTAAATCAAGTAGGAAGCGCGCTTCCGCCTCAACACTCTTGAGTTCGGAAATATCAGTGAATAAAGCGAAACTCCCCTTGTAATCTCCATTCTCTGTTGGGAGTGGGCAGGCGGAAACCATGACCGGTACAGTTGCACCATTCTTGGTAAGCAATTCAGCCTCGTAGTGCTCGATGATCCCCTTCGCACGGGCAATAGTTCTGGTGCCATAGCCATTCTTGGAAATACTGTGGAAAATTTCATGTCCTGAAAGGCCTACTACTTCATCACGCGAATAACCTAACATCTTGCAGAGAGCGTCATTGATGTAGGTAATCACTCCGTTCTCGTTATCCATGGCCAGCCCGTCATCCATGGTTTCCACGAGGTCACGATATCTACGTTCACTCGCCTCAAGGGCTTGTTTGCTCTCCACTTCCTCCGTGATATCCACGAGTTGGGCAATGGTTTTCGTCTTACCGTCTTGGCCCATCATGGTGGTGCTTGATAACTCCACATTCCTCGGTGTGCCGTCCTTTCTGAGAACCGTGAATTCGTATACTGATGGTACTGTGTCTCCGCTCTGTCGCTGCAGATAACGCCCTCCTACAAGGTCCGCAGTGTCGGAGTCAAGGAATTCGCGAAAATCGTGTCCTAGAAGTTCACTCCGAGTCCTGCCCATCATGTGGCAGAGTCTGTCATTAACGTATTCCAATCTGAAGGCGTGTCCTACTTGAATTGTGCCTGCACGAGAGTTTTCGACCGCAGTCTTGAAGAATACACCTTTCGCTCTGATCTTGTCCTCGATTTGTGCGCGACGTGTCATATCGGTTGCATATACAACGTAGACCTTGAGCTTGCCGCGGTGATGAACCATGTCTGCGAATACCTCAATGGGAACTTGAACCCCGTTTTTGCGTACTGCCCTCAGAGAGAGCGAAGTGGGTTCAGCACCATCTCGTAGGCGTCTGAATGCCTCCTGAACGAGTTCCACTTGTTCGGGCACGATTACATTGGTAACATGCAGTCCTTTGTCAATGTCTGACTGCTTCAGGTCTAGAAGATTCTGTGCAGCAGAATTCGCATAGAGTAGGTTGAGCTCAGGATCAAATTCCACTATCGCGAGGCTTATCCTGTTGAAGACCGCTCGGCTTTTTGCTCTCGCTGAGCGAAATGCAGTCGTTGTTTTCTTGGTCTGTGGAGTCATGATTCAGGCCAACAAGTGGAATATATAGAACAGAAATGCATTCGGGGAGCTAACTGTCCAACATCTGCAGGTCTACATCATTGTATATATCTTGATGTGATATATCAACAAGCTACTTGCTGTCTAGATAGACTCCATGGAACTAAGGCAACACCTTAAAGGACCGGTTGAAAGAGGGAAAAGCCTGACATGGTGACCAAGGAGAGCTCGAGTGACTTGAAGAAAGCCCTTGTAATAAACAACAATCTCTGTACCGGTTGCCGAAACTGTGAGCTGGCTTGTTCGATACGCCACACGAATACATTCAACCCGGCTCGTGCAAGAATCCAAATTCTCAAAGATGATTTTCGGGCGACGGTCATACCGATGGTTTGTTTGCAGTGCGATTCACCGCTCTGTGCTGATGCCTGCCCAACAGGGGCAATCTCTGAAAACAGCGTTGGTGTTCTCACGGTCAATCACGACTTGTGCATTGGATGCTCCAACTGTGTGACTGCTTGCATCTATGGCGGCATATCGATAGACCCTATTCTCAGGAAGGCAATCAAGTGTGACCTCTGTGGAGGAGAACCGGCCTGCATCGAAGCGTGCACGTATCAGGCCATATCATTACAATCAACTGACAGTCAGGGACTTCGGGGCAGAAGTGATAGCGTTCGGGTCCTAAGAACGGCGTACGGACTTTCGGAGGTGGACGTGTAGAGATGACATTTCCATACAAGGGATATGCGGGACACTACTTGGATGTCGACCTCACCAAGGGCAAGATCCACAAGAGAGAGATGGAGAAGGAATGGGCACGACTCTACTTGGGTGGCGCAGGTGTAGCCGCAAAGATACTATGGGACTCGACTGGGCCAGACACAGAACCGCTTTCACCGGACAACGTAGTTGTTGTGGGCACTGGGCCACTTACAGGTTCTATGTTCTCGCCGTCAGGACGAATGATGTTCGCAGCAAAGGGACCACTCACAGGCGTCTGGGCTGAGAGCCATGTAGGCGGATTCTTTGGACCGGAGATGAAGTACGCAGGTTTTGATTTCGTAGTGATTCATGGCAGGTCGCCGAAGCCAGTGTACCTTTTCCTCCGTGACGGCCATGCTGAACTCCTTGATGCCTCTGATCTTTGGGGACGCGAAACCGATGTCACAACTCAGATGATTCGAGAGGAGCACAAAGATCCCGCTGTCGAAACCGCTGTAATTGGGACAGCAGGAGAAAACCTGGTGTCATACGCCAGCGTTATAGTAGATGTTTATCGTGCCGCAGGCCGTTGTGGCATTGGAGCAGTCCTGGGCTCCAAGAATGTTAAGGGCATTGCGTGCAGGGGTTCACTTGGCCTTGAGGTCCATGATATGGACAAATACCTGGAGGCCAACGCTGAAGAAATGGCTAAGCTCAGCGACCCACTCTGGACTGCATCATTGGCTTCTTTGAGGAAGTACGGCACAACTGACCTTATTGCCATCATTAACGAGATAGGCAGACTGCCTACGAAAAATCACTGGACAGGGTTCTACGAGCAGGCTGATGATATCGGGCCCGAAATAATTGCTGAGAAATACCGAACCACTCAAGAAGCATGTCACGGATGCGCTATTGGATGCAAATACATCTACAAGGTGAAGGAAGGCACATTCGCGGGAGGCCCTGCAGGAGGGCCGGAATATGAAACACTCATGGCATTTGGTTCCAATTGTCTGAACAATGATGTCGAGTCTATATTCCATATGGGCACAAGGTGCGACCTGATTGGGATGGACACGATCTCATGCGGCAAGACCATAGGCTTTGCAATGGAGCTCTGGGAGAAAGGCATTCTGACAGAGAAGGACACCGATGGACTAGACCTCTCATGGGGCAATGTGGATTCCATGGTCAAGCTCGTTGAGATGATTGGCAAACGCGAAGGAATAGGTGACATGCTTTCCAAGGGAGTGAGGAAAGCAGCTGAGATTATTGGCGGAGACGCCTGGAAATATGCAGTGCATGTGAAAGGTCTTGAGGCTTCAGGACAGGACCCGAGAGCGCACCAATCGATAGGTCTCACCTACGCCACCAATGTGAGAGGAGCAGACCATCTCAGGAGTATATCCTGTATTGAAGAATTAGGATATCCGGAGATTGCGAGTGCGAGATTTGGTGCGGAGAAAGCCGATGAAGTACTGGACATAATGTCGCCAAAACATAAGGGTGAGATTATCAAGGACATGGAGGACCTCTACGCGTTAGTTGACTCCGCAGTCATCTGCAAATATTCCACGATGTGGCCCCCAATTTACTACTATGATACGTTTGTGAATGTTATCTCGCCGCTAACGGGGATGACCGAATGGTCCGACATGAAGTATGTGAAGCAGGCGGCTGAGAGGATTAGCCATCTGAGGCGCGCGTACAACCATAGACTGGGAATCACGCGAAAGCAAGAGAACCTACCTCAAAGGCTGCTCAAGGAGCCCATGCCCACGGGTCCAGCAAAGGGTGGACTTCCGGACCTAGACGAGATGTTGGACGAGTACTACGATTTCAGGGGTTGTGACAGGGAAACTGGATTTCCGAAGAGAGAGAAGCTTCAAGAGCTTGGTCTCGACTATGTTGCTGATGACCTAGCGAAGAGAAAGATGCTTGCTAGAGGAAAGTAAAATGGCTGACCTCAGTGTCGAAATCACAGGTCTTACTCTTAGGAATCCGATTCTTACTGCTGCTGGACCTGGGGCGCGTGACGGCGACACTCTTCGCGCGGCTGCAAGAGGTGGCGCAGGCGGGCTTGTTGCCAAGACTGTAAGCGTGAGCGCTGCGGAAGTGCCCACACCGAACATTGTTGCGGTTCGTAAAGGAAGAGTTGGCTCAAGACGGGGGGTCCTCAACGCAGAACTATGGAGTGAGCTGCCGGTGGAGCAATGGCTTGACAAGGAATACAGGACCGCATTGGCCACTGGTCTTCCTGTGATTGCTAGTCTGGGATACACTCCGGAAGATGTTGCTAGCCTTGCGCCGAAGATTGAGAAGGCTGGAGTCCACGCGCTGGAATTCAGTACCCACTATGTCGGAGGGCATGTCGAAATAGCAAAGGCGTTGCGTGAGGCTGTTGAGATACCTATCTTTGCTAAGCTTAGCCCGAAGGTAGATGTTGTCGAAGTAGCCAAATCGTTGGAACCGTACGTCGATGGAGTTGTTGCGATAAACTCACTAGGACCCTGTCTCAGAATCAACATAGAAACCGGTAAGCCCATGTTGGGGAGTGAGTCGGGCTATGGTTGGCTTAGTGGCGCATCAATAAGGCCAGTAGCAATAAGGTGTGTTGCAGATATCGCCAGAGCAATCCGAAAGCCCGTAATCGGTGTCGGAGGAGTCAGCGACGGAGAAGACGCGATAGAATTCATCATGGCCGGAGCTCATGCTGTGGAGGTATGCACCGCCGCTATCCTAGAGGGGCAGACTGTGTATGGCCGAATAGCATCTGAGATGGACAAGTGGCTGGATGCTCATGGTTATGATTCGGTAGAAGACGTGCGAGGGTTGGGACTTAAGCACCTCACAAAGAAGATCGCTTTCACGCCACCTCCAAAGGTAGACATGGAGAAATGCACACTCTGTGGACTCTGTGAGAAGTCCTGCGTCTACGAAGCAATAACAACGGATAAGGAAGGACAAGAACTACGCTTTGACAAATCAAGATGTCAAGCTTGTGGCATGTGTATCTCGGTCTGTCCGTATGACGCCCTGAGCTACAACTGACTAGATGGGCGATATGCTACAGATACATAATGTCGTCGAGTCCAATGGTCAATCGTTTAGGCTTTCGCGTGGTGACTGCATAGTCATTTTCGAGTCGGACTCCACCATACGCCTTCAAGTAGACGCCTGGTTCAATCGCTACAACATGGCCCGCAACGAACCCCCGCTCCCGATCATAGAAGCTTGGGTGCTCATGAACTTCTAGGCCAATCCCATGACCTAGACCATGTGTCATTCCCTCGGTAGCTTCAGGATTCAACCGGGTTGAATCAAACCCATGTTTCTTCAATGTTTGATAACAAGCCATGTTCACATCATTGATGGGCGCATCATCAGTGAGTGCATCAACGACTGCATCTGAAGCAGCAGTAACCGCCTCGAACATAGCGCGCACTTTCTTGTGTGGCTGTCCCTTGACCACGGTGCGAGTGACATCTGCAACGTACCGCTCCTGCTTCAGTCTAGGAAAGACATCAAGGATTATAGGAACTCCAGCCTTGAGCACATCCTTTGGAGTTCCGAGGTAGTGATAATCGAAACCTTTCTTGCCCACAGCGGCAATCATGTCCTCTGCCGACTCGGCCCCCCTGTCCAGCAAAAAGTGCTCAAGAGCGAGCTTGATGTCCCGCACGGTTAGTGGATTACCTTTCAAAAGGAGTTGTTTCTTCGGTCCCACCTTGGACTTTTTAATCATCTTCGCAACTTGCTCAATCGCGCTGATTGTGGCCTCCCCTGCCTTCTTGATGATCTTGATCTCAGCCTTCGACTTGGTGGCACGCGCATCCTTGAGCAGCTTTGGAACCACTTTGACAGTGTATCCAAGCCTCTGGATAGCTACAAGTATCCGAGCTGGAAGATGGTCAGGAACTCCTAGGACCTTGCCAGTGAAGTGTTCCTGAAGGATTGTCCCGTACACGATATCAGGACGATTGGTTGCCCTCTTTCCAGCCTTCATGAACTTCAGATAGAGTTCAGAGAGGTCGTACGTTCTCTTCAGAAAACTCTGCTTCTGAATTCGCTTGATGGTGTTGAATGCGGCTATCCCAACAGGTTTGTCACCCTTACTGTGAAAGTAAGCGATATGATCTGGAGACCTGAATCCTGTGAGCCAGTAGATATCTGGCACCTCGAATGCATTACCAACAGCGAGGAGAGCATCAATTTCATTTACATCCATCAGAGCGTCTAAGTCTTCGAGCACCGTTGTCACTCCAACCTTACTCAGATGCCGTTTAGGTATGTGAAAAGCCTTCTTCCGTCAGCTAAACGTGCGACTTCATCCGAGTAACCACCTGTTCCCTAGTAGGCATCTCATAGGGCCCCATGGTTTCAAGATTGAACGAGGCACAGCAGGCACCGAACACTCCAGCTTGCCTCAGGTTCTCATTCCTAGCATACTCAACTAGAAAACCGATTGCATAGGTGTCACCTGAACCAGTGTCGTCAACAACCTGATCAGCCAAGACCGGGGGGATGTCAATCTTATTCCCCTGAGTGTAGATTGTCGATCCTCGTCTATTCCTTGTCACAATCACAATGTCAGGTCCTTCGTCGAGAATCTTGCCTACTGCATCGATTTCAGTGGCAGTGCCCATGGCACTCTGGAGCTCGTCTTCGTCAAGCTTCAGAATATCGATGTGCTCTAGAACAGCAGCGCGATCAGTCCATTCCTTCGGAACCACCCGGTCACCCTGCACAGTGCGCAGAAAGCCTTGGGGGTCCAGTGAAACCAAAGCACCGGCTTCCTTCGCGGCCTTAATGCACGAGATATCTATCTCTCCAATAAGAGGACAGAAGTGGATAACCCGGCTCTGGAGATGGCGTTCTAGGAGTGCATTTTTCTTGATTGGCGCTGCAATCGCCTCGACACGTTGCGTTCGAACTCCAGTGGAATCATACTGATTGATGAATCGTGTTGTATGCTGCCCATCTCGACTAACACCAGTTAAGTCAAGACCTGACTTCACAAGAGCCCTCATGTACTCTTCATTGAAGTCGCTGCCTACACAGCTAACTATCCCACACTTCGATACGCCAAGAGATGGTGCCAGCATAGCATATGCAGTTCCGCCACCTAGTGCTTCTCTCGTCGTTTCTGGCGTAACTAAGAGGTCTCTGCTGAGGTGGCCAACTACGACGATATCCACTCGTGCAACACTCCAGTTGATTCCCGAAACGTAATGTCAGAGTGAAAGTGTTTTAATCTCTTGGTTCTTGGGTCTACTGTTAGGTGACTAATCTTGGCAACGGTTACTGTGAAGTTCTTCGCCACTGTTCGTGAAATTACCGGTATGAGGAGCATGGAGATGGATGCGAAGAATATACGAGAGCTGCTGGAAAAACTCAAGCATCAGTTTGGAAAACCGTTCACAGATGTGGTCATCGACCCTGAAACTGACGAACTCAAGAGATTCTTCTCTTGTATGGTGAATGGCAAACGAATCGAGCTGCTTGACAGATATGAAACAGAGCTGGCCGATAATGATGCCGTCGCCCTATTCCCACCTGTTGGTGGAGGTTAAGCAGGCCCAGCTTCGCAACCAGCATTGGAGATGAGAACAAGAAGTGCCCGTAGAACTCGCTATCAAGAACGCAAAATTGCTTCTCGAGTCAGGCCTCATACGAGGGGGACTTGGCGTCAATGATGGCAAGATTTGTGCTATCACAACCGACGAGCATCTTCCAGACGCTGACACAGTTATTGATGCCGAAGGAAAAGTCTTGATGCCAGGACTGATAGATGGACATGCCCATCTGCACGACCCTAAGATGCTTGACCATGAAGACTTTACTACTGGCTCCAGAGCAGCTGCAGCTGGCGGCGTCACTACGGTCATTGACATGCCTCTCACAAGCCAGGTCGATTTGGTCAAAACTGTGGAGGAGAAGATCAATCAAGGCGAGTCTATGTCCATCATAGATTTCTCACTCTATGCTGGAATGATGAACTCCAAAAATGCACCAATCGTCCCTCTGATGATTGAGAAGGGAATCGCGGGGTTCAAGGCTTTCACGTGTGAACCATACGAAACCAATGCGGGAGTGATTGTCCGTCTTCTAAGTGAGGTTTCTGAGCATGGCGGTCACATCACAGTGCACTCTGAAGACCAAGGAATCTTGGATGAGTTTAGCAAAGACTTGGAAGGGGACTGGGATGCCCCAGTGAGTCATGCATTATCCAGACCTAACATTGCAGAGAGCTTAGCTATGCGCCAAGTGGTTGGGATTGCTCAGCAGACAGGAGGTCATCTGCACGTTGCGCATATCACCACGCGAGAGGGCATAAGTGAAGTCGAACGTGGAAAGCTGAAAGGGGCGACAATCACAACCGAAGTGTGTCCACATCATCTGGTATTCCAGCGCGATGAAATGAACATGCTGGGCCCCAAGAGCAAGATGAACCCGCCCTTGAGATCGAAAGTTGATCGAGCTGCGCTTTGGTCGGCGCTTCTCCGTGGAACCATCGATATGGCGATCAGCGATCATGCCCCTTGCCCTATTGAGAAGAAGGAGGCAGGAAATGACGATATCAGGGATGCTTGGGCGGGAGTGGATGGTATCCAAATGATACTCAGAGTTCTCCTTTCAGAGGGAATCAACAAAGGCAGGCTCTCATTCTCAAGGCTGCTCGATGTGACCTCTCGAAGGCCCGCAAAGATATTCGGCCTTTACCCAAAGAAAGGGATACTGCAGGTCGGGTCTGATGCAGACTTTATCATCGTAGATGTTACAAAGGAAGAGAAGATAACCTCAGACATGATGTTTTCAAAATGCGGCTGGACTCTCTATGAGGGAATGGAAATGAAGGGAGTTCCAATCATGACTTTCGTGCGAGGGACTCAGGTCTTCCACGAGGATAGAACAACAGTGAAGCCAGGACACGGACAGTTCTTGGCGATGGGAGAAGGAAACAAGCCCTTAGAGGTGTAGCATATGGCCGACTTGAAATTCGTAATTGGAGATCCACGAGTATGCACTGGCTGCATGATATGTGTCAATGTGTGTAGCATGCGCTACTTCAAGGTGATAAGTCCAGAGCGGTCTCGGGTAAGAGCCGTGCGCATTGAGCCAGGCTTGGACTTCACCCTCTTCTGCAGAAACTGCGAAGATGCACCCTGTATTGATGCGTGTCCGGAGGAAGCACTATCGCGCACGTCAAAGGGAGTTGTGATTGTCAACAACAAGAAATGCACTGGCTGTGGCTCTTGTGTTGAGGCGTGCCCGTACAATGCAATCCGGATTAATCCTGATACAGAGAAGGCCATCAAGTGCATTCAGTGTAACGAGTGCATCAAGCGCTGCCCGGTTGAGGCCATATGGATGACCACGAAGAAGGAGCTCGAAGAGAGA
>DAOWNS010000241.1 GCA_030642465.1 Candidatus Thorarchaeota archaeon
CAGTGACATATGTCAGAGCCTGCACCCTTTGCTCTGAAAGTATCAATCCAAGGACAGGAAGTCACTTTCATTTCCAAAACTCTATCTGATGCTTCAAGCAACTCGATGTCAAATCCAAAATATGGATGCGCTCTATTGAAGAACCCAAAGATGGATGCCAAGTCGCCCTTTCTGAGACCCCCGCTCTTGACCCCTTCTGCCCCCAGCTCTATGCCATGCAAGCGGTTGGCTTCACCGATTGCCGCTAAGCCATCGTTCCCCATTAATCTGCGGATAGCCTCGATATAGACAACATGAGTGGAGGCTAACGTAGCCATGCTACTTCTTCTAACATCGTCTGCTGATGGACCGGTCATTCATCACACGTCCTTGACTCTTTAGTGAGGATGAGATTGCAGCGAAGAATGGGCACATCTCCATATATCTTAAACCATTCTTAAGAAAGGCGCTTCAAGAGGTTATTTAAACGGGGAGTCTGCCCACGTCGATTTATTGGTGCCTTTGATGCTTGCAGATAGAAACAAACTGATTCCACAAAGCGAAATCAGAAGGATGTACAACATGGCCTTCGGTCGCAAAAACGTCTTGGACATGACTGTGGGTCTTCCCGATTTTGAAACCCCCAGTTTCATAGTCGAGGCGGCCAAGAAGGCTATGGATGCGGGATTCACTAAATACACGCACAATGCAGGTTTCCTTGAGGTCCGGGAGGCATTAGCTAGAAAGTTAAAGCGCGAGAACAACATCGTTGCAGATCCAAAAACCGAGATTCTCTGTACGGTGGGTGGCATGGGCACACTTATTCTGACGAACATGGCGCTAGTCAATCCAGGAGATGAGGTGATCTATCCCGACCCAGGTTTCGTTAGTCATCGCTCACACGTCCTACTAGCAGAAGGGAAACCTGTTCCTGTGCAGTTGAAGAAAGAAAATGGATTCGGTGTTCGAGCGGAAGACATCGAAGCTTTGATTACCGACAAAACGAAACTGCTAGTTTTGAACCATCCAAACAATCCAACCGGGGGTGTTCTGTCGAAGAAAGAAATGGAGAAGATTGCTGACGTAGCCATCCAACATGACCTCTTTGTGCTTTCCGATGAAGCCTACGAGAAGTTCCACTACGGAGAAGAGAATCCAGGACTCTTTGGGGCACTTCCAGGAATGAAGGAGCGGACGATCACTCTCTTCTCATTCTCAAAGACCTATGCAATGACAGGATGGAGAATTGGCTTCTCCACTGGTCCTGCAGAAATCATTCATGCTATGACAATGCTTCAGGAGCATTTTGTTTCTCACCCTACCTCAATCTCACAGAAGGCAGCGCAGGCTGCAGTAGATGGCCCGCAGGATTGTGTGAAGGAGATGTATGACACATTCAAGAAGCGGAGGAACATTATCACAAAGGGGCTGCAAAGTATCGAGGGAATAGAACTAGACCGTCCAGGTGGTGCGTTCTATGTGTTTCCTGATGTAAAGGCATACGGATTGAAGTCGTTTGAACTTGCTAAGAAACTCCTAGATGACACTGGTGTTGTTACGGTCCACGGATCCGGATTCGGGCAATATGGAGAAGGGTTCCTCCGTTTATGCTATGCCGTGTCCACAAAACGAATAGAAAGGGCCTTGCAGAGATTGGATACTTACCTACCAAAGCTCCTCAAATGATTCAGTACCCCTAACAGAAGAATAAAGTGATGCGGTGGTAGTGTTGTCAGGGATGACCTCCAGAACGAAGAGCATGAAACTGCGGATGCTTGATTCGCCCCCCACAATATCGTCAGAGCGAGCCGAGCTCTTCACCAACGCCATTAAAGAGCATGTGCAGGAACCAGCTAAACTTAAGCTAGCAAAAGCTTTTGCCAATGTCCTCCTCAATATGACAATCCGGATTGAGCCTGAGGAACTTATTGTCGGGAATATGGGGTCTACGCCGAGATCATGTCAGATATTTCCAGAGTACAGCTGGGAATGGATAGAGCAGGAATTGGACAGATTCGAAAAGCGACGAACCGAGAAGTTCCTAATTAGCGAGAAGGACAAGGACACGCTCCGCGAAGTATTCGAGTTTTGGAGAGGAAGGAGCACCGCTGAGATATGTGCTACGGATATGCCCGAAGCAGCCCAGCGAGCATCCAAAGCCGGACTGTTCACCATTGGAGCACCGGGAACAGGCATAGGTCACGTCATTGTTGACTACCGACGCGTGCTAAATGATGGCCTTGGGGCTATCCTAACCGAAACCGAGCTTCTCAAGGAAGCGGAAGACAATCCCGAGAAAATTGCATTTTACGAGGCGGTCGGGATTGAGATTCGGGCAGTGATAGAATTCGCCGAGAGATTCGCTGAGCTGGCGGAAAAACAGGCGAAGCGCGAAAAGGATGCGAAAAGAAAGAAGGAACTCCTCACCATCGCAAAGTCATGCAGACGCGTTCCGGCCAAGCCTGCCCAGAACTTTCAGGAAGCATTACAATCATTCTGGTTCATTCAGCTACTCGTGCAGGTCGAATCGAATGGTCACTCCATCTCCACGGGGAGATTCGACCAGTACATGCACCCTTACTATGTCAAGGATATCGAGTCTGGACGAATGACAAGGGCAGAAGCTCTCGAACTCCTTGAGATGCTGTGGATCAAATTCTCCAGCATAATCAAACTGAGAAATGAATACTACAGCATTGCATTTGCTGGACATCCGATGTTCCAGAATCTGACAATTGGAGGACAGGACTCAGATGGAAATGATGTATGTAATGAAGTTACAGATCTGGTTCTTGAGGCTACTGCAAACGCGAGAGTGACTCAACCAACTGTATCATTCAGGTGGCACAAGAACACACCAGAGAACACCAAGATGAAGGTCACCGAAGTAATTTCGCAGGGCTTGGGCATGCCTGGCTTGTTCAATGATGAAGTCATCATTCCGCTAATGGCGAGGAAAGGAACGGATAAGGAAGAAACGTACGACTACTCCGTGTTGGGATGCGTCGAACCCATCATTGAAGGGAAAAGCGACCCTAGAGCCAACATCGGGTATGTGAACCTATTGAGAATACTCGAAGTCACCTTGAATGGTGGTAAAGATCCGAGAACAGGAAATGTGGTGGGGGCTGAAACCGGAAATCCTCAGGACTTCGAATCATTTGACGAACTGTGGAGTGCTTACGAGCAACAGATTGACCATGCAATAGACCTTCTTACCAGCGCGGACAGGATTGCCGCTGGTATTCTAGCCAGTGAGAAACCCACACCCTTCATCTCAGCGCTCCTGCAGGATTGCCTTAAGAACGGGAGGACAATGCAAGAGGGCGGTGCCAAGTACAACTCAGGCGGTATAATGGGCGTTGGAGTTGCCATGGTTGCAGACTCACTCTCCATGATTAGAAAATACGTGTTTGAAACCAAGCAATTGTCTATGAGCAAGTTTCTGGAGGCCTTGGCGGATAACTTTGAAGGACACGAAGAACTTAGAGCCCGCCTTGACAATGATTCCGGGAAATATGGC
>DAOWNS010000286.1 GCA_030642465.1 Candidatus Thorarchaeota archaeon
ATTCACGTTCACAATGTTCCTCATCCTTCCACTATTCCTAGTGGTTCTCGTTTCACTTGAAAATTTCCCACACCATTTCGTGGTTCTGTTTCAGGATTCCAACTTCTGGCCCTGGCAGTATGATGCAGCAACAGAAACGTGGATTTCATACGTGCGGCTGGAAACCATCCTCACCGGAGGGGACTTGGTGGTCTTGCAGGGATGGGACTTTGGTGCTGTCATCAACTCAATCTATATGGCAATCATTGTTACTGTCTTCTCTGTACTGATAGGGGTGTTTTTCGCCTTCATAGTGGCAAGGTACGATTTCCCTGGGAAACGCATTATCCGAACTGTGCTAATATTCCCGATGTTGGCTACACCCTTTGTGGGTGCCATTGGTATCAAGACCTTCTTGGGCCGGGCGGGGTTCATCAACAATCTACTGTACACGACGCTTCATGTGATACCATACAGAATAGAGCTTCAGGGTCTCGCAGCTATCATCTTCATTCAATCACTCTCATTCTTCTCGCTTGTATACCTGAATGCCTATTCTTCATTCATGGGCATAGATCCATCCCTAGAGGAGCAAGCGGAGAATCTTGGCGCTAAGGGCTCCAAGCTCTTTCGTTCAGTAACCTTGCCCCTTGCGATGCCTGGTATCCAGGCAGGAGCAATTCTGACCTTCATTTTGAGCATTGAGGATTTGGGTACACCTATAGTCTACTTTGAGCATCAGCAAGCTCAGAAAACACTCGCGTTTCAAGTCTTTGCCAGCATCGCTACACAGTCCGGTCAGATCGATCCCGCTGGACCTGCAATCGGGATGATTCTGCTGGTATTCGCTTTGACCGGTTTCTTAGCCATTCGCAAGTATGCGTCCTTGAGATCGTACGAGGGTGGCACAAAAGGCGGCCAGTGGAATCCGAGAGTGCGAAGGCTTAGGCCGAGGACCTCAATAGCTCTTTACATCCTATTGATACCACTGCTCTTCCTTGCTCTCATTCCACAGATCAGTATCATAATCCTGTCATTTACAGAGTCATGGTCTACGAATGCGATATTACCTGATGTATGGACTTTAGATAATTACTCCATACTATGGGCATATCCAGATGTCACTCAATCCATTCAATACACTCTGATTTACGGACTCATAGCAACAGCCATCATTGTGGTGCTTGGCACGAGTGCAGCTTACATAATCGCTCGACGGGACATTCCTGGAAAGACGCTGCTTGACCTTTTGGTCACATCACCAATCGCTCTTCCGGGCATCGTCATAGCGACAGGATACTTCCTAATGTACTACAACACGTGGATCTTCCCCCCTGAAGGCCCCTGGTTCTTGATTACAATGTCCTATGCCGTGCGGAAGTTTCCGTTCACGGTGAGGGCAGCCTATGCCGGGCTGCAATCTACACCTGTAGTTTTAGAGGAGGCGTCCCAGAATTTGGGCGCAGATAAGAACCAGACATTCATGAAAATCACCATGCCTTTAATCGGCGTAAGTGTCCTTGCCGGATCTTTGCTCTCGTTCGTTTACTCGGTGAGTGAGGTCAGTACCAGTCTGATTTTAGGAAGTGTAGGACGACAGCAAGCCCCCATGACTTTCTGGACAAGGGAAATCCTACAGGCAGGAGGAGAATACGGTGGACCGTATAACGCAGCTACATTAGGTGTACTGATGATGGCTATGCAAATGACCGTCATCACAATAACGAACAAGATACTAGGTGCTAGGTCATCGGCGATGACAGGCATATGAGGTGTTAAGATGGTCGAGATAAGATTAGAGAATTTGCGCAAGACCTTTGGCGACATTGTGGCTACAGACAGAGTGAACATGACCCTCAAAGAGGGTGAGCTCTCAACACTGCTGGGCCCGTCAGGTTGTGGAAAGACCACGCTATTGCGTTTGGTCGCTGGATTCTATATTCCTGATTCAGGTAGAATCTTCTTTGATGATAGGGAAGTCACGTTTGAGCCTCCTCACAAAAGGAACACAGGAATGGTCTTCCAGAACTACGCCCTATGGCCTCATATGACTGTGTCCGACAACGTGGCTTACGGATTGAAAATCAAGCGGGTTCAGGGGATGAAGTATACAAAGTCCGCGATAGCCAAGCGTGTGAACGCGGCACTTGAACTAGTGCGGCTTGGAGGTCTTGGTGGAAGACACATTCACCAACTCTCCGGTGGGCAGCAGCAAAGGGTCGCCCTGGCAAGAGCTCTTGTCATTGAGCCCGACGTTCTCTTGCTAGATGAACCACTGTCCAACCTCGACGCGAAGCTACGGGTTGAGATGCGTGAAGAGATAATTCGAATCCAGAAGGAGATGTCGATTACAACAATCTACGTCACACACGACCAGGTTGAGGCATTGAGCATCTCAGAGAGAGTTGCCGTGATGGATGTTGGATACGTACAACAGTTCGACACGCCTCGCAAGATCTACGCTGACCCCCAGACGATATTCGTTGCTGACTTCATTGGTCGGTGTACATTCGTTCAGGGCAAGATCGATACAATTGGCGAATTCATCCAGGTTAAACTCCCTGATGGTCAGTCCCTCTCCGGCTTCAGCACCATCGACAATTATCCGTTTGAAATCGGTGAGGACGTGAAATGTGCCATCCGCCCGGAGAATCTGATGCTTAAGAGGACAGACTCCAAAGACAACGAGCTAGCTGGGAAGGTCACAAAAACCACCTATGTGGGCACCGCGCTTGAAGTGTTCTTTGACGTCGGTGATACCGAAGCTCAGGCACGTCTGGATGCAGACATCGGTTTAAAACCCGGTGATACGATCAAATTGTATGCCTCCCGTTCGGAGGTGATGGTCTTGCCGTTGGGTGGGGTTGAAGCTCTGAGGAAAGTTCCAGGGCATCCGTTGACAAGCGCCGAGATGCCAACTAACGCTTCTTCGA
>DAOWNS010000236.1 GCA_030642465.1 Candidatus Thorarchaeota archaeon
AGAGATCACGGGGATAGCCCGTGTTGGCGGTTGCCTGGTACGCCGGCTCATGCATTGCGACAATGAGGTCCAGCAGTTTCTCTGGCTCCTTCTTCCCGAGCCAAGTAGTTGTAGTCTTCGCATGAAGAGGTGTGCCGCTGGAACGCTGCGTACCGGTGTTGCTGTACACTTGATTGTTGTAGCAGACGTATAGGAAATCTGTTCTGCGCTCGAATGCGCCGCTTAGTGCCTGCAGCCCGATATCGAAGGTGCCGCCATCGCCTGCCCAGACCATGACATGAATATCATCCTTGCCTTTCGCCGCAAGAGCCGCTCGCACTCCCGAAGCCGTTGCTGCAGCTGCCGGGAAGGCAGTATTGAGAACAGGTATTGCAAGACCACTCTTAGGCCATAGACCCTGCACAACACTTGTACAGCAAGCCGGTACAACCTGAATCACGTTTCCTTCAAGCGCCTTGTGCGCATGGCGTAGAGCCACCATGTCTTGGCAACCCGCGCATGCCGCGTTCCCCTTCAGCACGTACTCCTTGAGAGGCATATCTTTCGTTGCTACCATTGTAATCACCTCAGGTCATGCCAGGTCTCTTCAGGACCCGTTTCTCCATTCTCTACTGCTTTGACTGTGTCAAGAATCACTTCTTTGATGTCAGACACTGTCATGTCGCGCCCGCCGAGCCCACCGATGTAGCTCTTGATGATTGGCCGATGTTTGGTGTTATACATTGTAGCTCGAATGTCGTGTGCTACAGGGCCACCATAACCGTATGAAACAGAACGGTCAAAGGAGGCGAACCCCTTTACACGGCTACCAAGCTCTCTGATTCTGTCAACTGGGAATGGGCGAATCATTCTCATTCGAGCATTGCCCACCTTGTAACCCTCCTCACGAAGTTCGTCAATCGCATCCTTGGCTTCTGCCGCGACTGAACCCTGAGAAGTGAACACAACCTCTGCATCATCACACCTGTAGCAGTCTATGGGACCGCCGAAGTACTTCCCGAAGAGTTTCTTGTACTCGCGTTCGACCTCTTCGTACACCTTCAGTGCGTTGTGAGTCCCTTCATGCATTGCGTACCTAAATTCCATGTAGTACTCTGGAAACACGATGTTACCATGTGAAACAGGGTTTTCTGGGTCCATCACCCAATGCGGCGGCTTGTACGGAGGCAGGAACTTGTCAACTTCCTCCGGTTCGAGGTAATCGTATGTGGACAGAGTGTGACTAAGCACAAAGCCATCCGCATTGATCATGACAGGCATCAAGACCCTCTCATCCTCAGCCAGTTTGAAAGCCTGGATAATTGTGTGATAGAACTCATCCACGCTTGAAACGTAGAAATGTATCCAGCCTGTTGTAGCTTTGGACATAGAATCATCATGTGTGACGTGGATGTTCCAGCTAGGTGACACGGATCGGTTGATGTTTGCCAGGACAATAGGAAGCCTTGCTGCTGCGGCCCAGTGTAGAGCCTCATCCATGAGCAGCAGACCGTTGGATGATGTTGCAGTGAAGGTTCGTGCTCCTGTGGAACTGGCACCAGTGCAAGCGAACATAGCTGAGTGCTCCGACTCAACGCGGATGAACTGTCCGGGCCATTGACCTGTTTCATTCAGCAGAGCAATCTGCTCTGGGATGGTTGTCGCTGGTGTAATCGGGTACGCCGCTACGACCTCGACACGCGCAGACATCACGGCACGAGCCGCTGCGTAGTTGGCACTCATGAGTTCTGTCTTCATGGTGATTCCTCCTCATCAAAGCCCTCTCGAATCATAGCGATGCATTTCTTCGGACACACTTCAGCACAGCATCCACAACCTTTGCAATAATCAAGATCAATGTGCGGAGTGCCGTCCTCATCCAGTGAAATGACGGCTTCTGGACAATGTAACCAACACGTTCGGCATCGGCTGCATTCATCATAATCAATCTTTGGCGTGAATGTCCGCCAGCTGCCAGTCTTGCCGGTTGCACCTATCACTGGTTTTGAGTAAGAAGTCACGGGCATATCAGCCCTCGATTTTGGATCGATATTGATCTCGTTCACCAACACGGTACACTTCCATGGAGGGTCCTGTTGCGGGGGGGCTTCGGCGGAGATATTAAGCGTTACGTTCTATACTGACCAGACTTGCCATGGTAATGCTTGAGGGATTGCATTGAGATTCACTCTCACACTTGTTCAAATGCCCTGCTTTGAAGGTGACCGCCCGAAGAACTTCGCATTCGTCAGGCATCTTTTGAAAGGGCCAAGCACACCTGAGGGTCCTGAGTTCATTTTGTTGCCAGAGCTCTTCGCGATTGGACTCAGACATGAAAATTACAATGAACATGGGCCCGGCATCCCTGGCCCCACAAGCGAGTTTCTTGCCGAGCTGGCTGAGGAACGAGGCGCATTTGTGGTTGCCACAGGCATTGAGGAAAATGGCTCGAAATACTATAACACACTAGCCATGGCAACTGATACTGGCAAGATTCTCGGAACCTACAGAAAGATCCACCCATTCCAAGAAGAAAAGGATGTATTCAAGGGTGGTGACGAAATGGTGATGTTCGACATTGACGGACTGAACGTGGGCGTTCAGATTTGTTATGACATTCGGTTCCCAGAGGTGACAAGAAGGCTTGCGCTGGAAGGCGCACATCTCGTTCTCATTCCAGCGGCATTTCCTGACCCAAGAAGCGCTCACTGGGACACATTGGTCATGGCACGCGCAATCGAGAACCAGCTCTACGTCGCCGCAACTAATAGGGTCGGGCCTGCGTTTGATGAAAGAACCTACTTCGGCCACAGTCAAATTGTTGACCCTTGGGGACTGCGACTAAGTAGGATGACGTCCGAGGCACAGGTCCTCACAACAACTTGCGACACAAGCGCAGTAGAGTCAGCCAGGAGTCAAATCACTTGCTACGCAGATAGATCCCAAACAGGGTATGACAACGTCAAGTGGTTCAAGCTTTAGCCGCTTCTAGCACAAGCATTAAGTGAGTCACCCCAATGGGATAGCAAGTCCGGAGAGCAACGTAATGAGTAAGACTCCATCTGACATGGCCAAACAAGTAGTGAAGGACTGGTTCTCAGCTGAAGGCATTAAGGTTGAAACCATCAAGAATCCGCGGGCAGAGTTTCTGTTCAAAGTGAAGTTCATGCGATTCTTCTTCACAGTTGTAAGGCCGAATGACCAGAAGTACATTCAAATCGAGTCCCAGGTGATGATCTCTCCGCAACACCTGAAGCTCCTTACAGCTGAGAAAATGAAGGCATTCCAGATAAACGCGATGAAGTACAGCTTCTCATCTGATGTAACAATGGGATTTGTGCAGCCTCGACCAGGCCAACAAGGAGGCCCCAAGCCGCCTGGGCCGGGTTTTGTTGTTTCAGACAGAATCTACGACGATGCATTCAGCGAAGACCATCTGTGGCGTACAATGCGCAAATTGCACAACGCGGTGAATATGGTGATTACCATTCTCAACGAAACCACTGGGCAGCCAGGTGCTAAGCCACAGACGACCACCGATACAGGGCCATCGTACTACACGTGAAA
>DAOWNS010000276.1 GCA_030642465.1 Candidatus Thorarchaeota archaeon
AGAAATGTGGCGGCTACTGCTGGTGCCAAGGGGAAACTCGTGGACGTAGTTGCCGAGTGGCTCGTGAAAGAGAAGAACGTCAAGGGTGAACGTGCAAAAGAGATTCTGGAAGAGCTCAAGAAGAAGTGAAACTGATTTCTCAGGTTTTCTGGAAAACAAATACGTATCCGAATGCGCGACCAAATTCATGACTGTACTGAAAACCTGCAGCCAATCTCACTTTTCGATTGCCTGACGCAGTTGAGTACCATTCCCTGAGCACACTGCAGGCCAGTTATCATTTTTCGAAACCCTTACGTCAGGGCAACATATTTCTATGCTCCACGGACACATAACGACACCTCTTGGCGTGGAACCAAGCAGGCATGAGTGTGTTTTCCATGGAAGACGAATGTAGTCAATGGGAGCGGCTAGCTGGAGAATTCGTAGAAGCAGGTCAGTTCTATCAGGCCGCGAACCAATACAAACAGGCAGCAGACTGCTACCTAGAAAGGGTTCTTGACATGGCAAGAAAATCTGCTGAGTATTACCACATGCATGCTGAGTCGAGCCTTGAGAAAGGTAATCACCGAGCCGCTTCAACTTCGTACTTTGAAGCTGCCGCCCAGTACAGGCAGACAGGCGATCTTTCTACCGCACTGACTCTCTATGAGAATGCTGCCAAGGAAGCTCTCTTGGAGAATATGATTGAAACGGCGGCGCAATCGTACCTATGGGCGGCTTATGCCTGCCACAAGCTGGATAACGCAGAATACTTTTTGACATGCGCAAAGAATGTGGGAGATCTATACAAGCAGGCGGGAGACAAGGCACTGGATGCAGGCAAGGCGGAACGAGCCGTGATCGATTACTCTCTAGCGGCAATGGGTTTCGCCACAATTGACAAAACCAAGGATGCACAGGAACTCATCAAGACTGCGAAGCGGATTATTGACAAAACGAGATGGGATTGGCTTGGTACACTGCTCTCATTCAGTGTTGCTCTTACTAACAATAAACTGGATGAAGCAAGCGGTCTATTGAAGAAGTTCAAGGAAGAAGATACCATCAAAGAGGTCATGAGTGCTTGCCTTGACATTTTGGAAGAGAAGCGGAAGAAGTAAGGACACTATCCTACATTGATCTGCGAAGTCGTGACGATTTCCCGTCCACTGCGTCCATCTGTAGCTTTAACAGTAACAAGCTCTTCTCCATAGGAAATCCCTCGCACATAGACTTGGAGTCGCATTTTCTCATTTGGACCCAGGAATTGGATTATCTTCTCATCGCTTCCCAAGGAGATCTCAATACCTTCAGATAGTACGATTTGAATAGCAATGTTCTCAGCCGGACCATCTCCTGTATTGCTGAGTATAACATCAAGGAATGCGTCCTCACCCAACCCACAAGAAATACGCTGTGGCGTCATTTCTATTTTAAGGTCTGACGGTGCTTTCGTGATCAGGAAATCAATCGTGTTACTGATTTTGTGCACATGAACCTCATCTCCTTCGAGCGTCAATCTGAATGGGCCAACGACGCCCCCCCCACTAAGGACGGGCATCAGCTCGAATAGCCATGACTCCTCCTTATGCATATCCGGACCAATCTTCGGCTCCTTTGAAAATACCAAGCTGTTTGACAGGGTATACTTGAAATCACAAGCTTTGACAGGAACTGGACACTTGTAGCGGAACTCAAACTCGATGGGAGTTTTAGCATTCACCTCATCAAGAGCCTGTCCTGCCCACTCGACTCTAATCTCAGTCTTTATGGCCAGACGAATGGACCTGAATAGAAACTCAAAAAGATGCACCTCTGCAGGCAATGGCTTGACTTTGCCAATCGCCTTCTCAAGATCCTTGCTACTGATAGAATGACCCTCAAACAGTATTTTTACAAACAAGCTCGCAAGACTTAGTTCAGCCATCTTCTTCAAAACAGGGATTGTGAATCGCTTCTCAGCTTTCCTTAGCACATTCATGCTCGTATCGAATCGTCTAACAGAAAGATGACACAGAATGGCCAATGCAATTGCTCGTCCAGATGACCGGACTTTTTTGACCCGGAAAAAGTGATCTGAAGCTTCCGAATAGAGATCACCAGCCTCACCGAAAGTGCTCTCGATTAAGAGCGTTTCTGCGGCCTCGCTCTTCATCAACGCGGCCCTCGCGTGGTCATTGTTCTCCAAGGCGCAGGAGGCAGCTTCACGGAAGTATTTGACTGCGAAATCAGGACCTTCGCCTTCCAAAAATAGCTTGGCTGCTTTCTCAAACTCTACGCTAGCGTAATCAGGATAACCATCCTCTAACTCGCCTAGAGCCTTCTCGACGTGCTTCTTTGCCTTCTTGACGGGGTCCCTGGATAGAAACTTAAACATTAATGAGGTCCTCAGTGATTCCGTTAGACTAGAATAGAGCATTGTTTCTATCCTTTATTGATTTCGGCTTAGGTGAAAAAGATGACATCACTCCCTCCGTATTGGGTAGACCCACTGAAAGACCAATTTATTGTGACAATAACAAACAGCCAGTTCATAGAGGAGCACTTTGAAATCACCATAGAAGAGGATGTTGTAAAAGCAGCTGGAGGCGGTCAAGCCGGAGACCGTGGCATTCTAAGAATTGACCAAGAAGAAATCATTGTGCGGAACACAATACAGAAGGACGGCGTTATTGTGATGCTTGCGGAGAAAGGCTTCACCAAAGGCATGAAAGCCACATTAGTCATCGATATGGGTTGGAGGCTATCGATAATGCGGAATCATACAGCTGAACACCTCTTTGCCGCTGCGTTGAAAGAAAGGTATCCGTTTCTCAAGCCAGGCGCGATGTGGATTGATGGTAATCATGGAACCCTAGAAATGGTCGGAGCTAAGGTCAATCTTCAGGAACTATTCTCTGCTGAAAAGTCCGTTCAGAACGCAATACATCGTGACATCCCTGTTTCGACTGAAACTGTGAAAGCATCGGAGCTCGATAAGTCAATTCGTGCCCGTGAAAGCATCGAAGCAAAGCACGAGATGGTCCGGGTAGTGCGAATTGGGGATTCTGATGCCGCAGCTTGCTCTGGTACACACGTCCTTCGCACCGGAGATATCGGAGTTTTCAAGATAGTCGACTACAAGAT
>DAOWNS010000125.1 GCA_030642465.1 Candidatus Thorarchaeota archaeon
TGGCATTCTATCGAGCTCCTGTTGTGGCGTTGATGCCTGATCTTGTTTCCAGTGAGAACCGTTCGAAGGCAAATGGAGTCATCAATCTGATGGGGGGAATTGGGGCGATCTATGCATTTGCAATAGCGTCGCAAATCTACAAAATAAATGACCCAGCTCTGGGAGCATTGCTAGGTGTGACGGCTGTGCAATCAGGTCCCATATTGGCGTTTCTAACGACATCATTGATTATGATTATTGCAGTCGTAATTCTCTTTGTAATTGTCAAGGAACCTTCAATCCCGCCGGCAGACGCCAAAAGAGAGATTGGTATAATCAAGGCGTTTCAGCAGGTGTCCTTCTCGAAAGACAAGTCCGCTGCAGCGATTTTGGGTGCAATCTTCTTCTGGTTCTTCGGGTGGAACGCGATAGAAACATGGTTCACGAAATACGGCAATGAAGTACTTGGCTTCACAGTCCCAGATGCCTCATTCCTTCTAAATGGTATTGCTCTATCATTCGTTGTCTTTGCAGTCCCATCAGGCTTTATTGCAGGGAAGTTTGGGCGAAAGAACACAATACTAGCCGGTCTTGTTATAATGATAGCATCTCTAACCCTTCTCTGGGTCATTACAGACTACTGGACAATACTTGGTGTTCTTGCAATAGCTGGCATCGGATGGGCATTGATAAACGTCAATAGTATCGTGATGCTCTGGGAACATCTGGGTCCGGCTCGTATCGGTGCGGGGACAGGACTATACTATGCCGCCAGTATGGGTGCTGCGATTATCGGTCCGGTTGTGTCAGGTGTGCTTTTCGATTTACTCGGAATCGGAATACTCTATCCATTGTCAATCGTCTTCTTTATTGCAGCATTCTTCCTGACTATGGCAATAAAAACCGGAGAAGTAGGAGACGCAGCAATCACATAAGCCACATTATGAACACGTTCGGGAGGACACCGGTTGTCCTCCCTAGACTCTTTTCTAGTCGTATACATGATCTCGCTTGGTTACAGAAGCCTCAACAGCTATACCTAATGGTTAATATTTGTAACTTAGAGCATTTGCAAAGAATATGACGTCTACAAGAATAAGAGTGCATCGTTACACCGCATGGCTACTCGCAATCGTTTCTCTTGCGATAATAGCTACTGGTTACAGCCTTGCCCGCGGATGGATAGTTGATATCTATCTCATCTCCTCGCTACATAGAATACTCGAGGTCTTCTTCATTGGATTCCTAATTATCCACGTAGCAATTACTCTCGTGCATTTCAAGCTAACTTGGAGAAGACTGCTTGATGGGGTTCGGAATAAGAAGGGAACATCAATCCATCTTCTAAGACTTGTTCAAAGGGTGTCTGCTTGGCTAATTGTAATCTTTGCCTTTCTTGTTATCATTCCTGGGCTCAACGGACACATCTGGTTTGCGACGATCTTTAGCGAAACAATTCCCTTTGGGTGGCACAGAATTTATGACGCTTTTCTTGCAGTCTTAATTATTCTCCATGTGAGCGTGGGACTAAAGTTCCTCTCGATACGCCGCGGAGTTCGCAAGAAAATCGCGAATACTTTCATAGTTGGGTTGACAGTGTCGTTGTTGGTGGCCGTTGTATTTCTCAATGCCCCTCAAATTAACCTTCCACTGGTTGAACCACCACCCGACAATGAAACAATCACTAGTCCAGGAAACACAACTCTTCCACTTCCTGTGGGATCAACCACCGCACATGCCAGTGTCGAAGGAGCAAAGTATGGATTCAATTGGTCCGCTATTGAAACAACTCGTCCGGATTTGTTCACTGAAGGCCATTTCTCTATGTTCGATGTTCTTGTTGACCTCTCTAACCGAGGTCTAGTAAGTCTAGAGTATCATTTCAATGAATCCATGAACACGCACGTTATTGACAGTATGAATGGCAAGACCAACTGGTGGTATCGGTCTTACTACAGTGGCGGCTGGTCAGAAGACAATGTCTTCAGAATGGATCACCACCCGTGGAAAGAAGGCACCACACTCCAGTTCGTATTGCTGGACAGCGACCGACTTGAGAGAATTCATCAAGCCTTCGAGGAAGAGGTCACACGGCTGGAAACTAATGGCGGTACCGTGATCATTCCTCATGTCAAGATAACCACTCCACATATCGTGCTGGACTTCTATGACATAACGGTAACCGCTCACGATCTCCGAAATGACCTGTTTCAAGATGGAGTGATTACAGCGATTGATGTGATAATGTCGCTAGGTGATCAGGAATTAATCACATACGGTCTTCAATGGTATGACACAATTGGCACTGCAGAAATCGTCAGAAGCTATTGGGTTGAAAATGTAAATGGGGAACAAGCATCAGGGACATGTGGCTTCGTTTATGACACTGGGTCCTTGGAATTTTATGGTTTTGCAGGCAATCATATCCACATTCCCATGGACGCTCGGATATTGAACTCAGCTGAGTACCTGCATATGTTCTGGATTTGCCTTTAGTTGAGCCAAACACACAAGAACTGGGATGTGTCTGTGTTGGGCACAGAGAGATGTCATTCTTGACGATCGACGAAGAACCAAGATGCATATTGTGCAATGGACCTTCCACTGATGATAATCCTCTTCTAGAATTGAGAGGATGGATCCGGACTGTGCTTGAACAGGATGGTATGGCGCATTATCCATGCATGGCAAGGATGGCCAACAATGCCGCTTTCAGCAAGGGTGATATTCCTTGGGATATATCCCAACCCCACCCCGCTCTAGTTAGCCTAGTAGAAACCAAGCGAATAGTGCCCGGGAGAGTGTTTGAACCAGGTCCCGGTTTGGGGCATGATGTGGTGTATCTCGCTTCTAACGGATTCAAAGTGACTGCATTAGACATCTCAAAAAAAGCAGTATCTATGCTTCGAAAGCGTGTTGAGAAACTGGGGCTCGATGTGGACTTGATTGTTGGAAACGTATTGAGGGATAGTCCCACGGAAGGAGAATTTGACTATATCTTTGAACGGTCAGTTCTTCAGACGCTGCCCCCAACACAACGTGCGAACTACATTCTGCGCCTGGCCGAGATGCTAAAACCAACCGGCGAATACATTGGCATAATACGAGGTCCACGAATCCCTATGCCAGAATCACAGCCCTATGCATTCACCAGATACATGATAGAGCAGCTGCTCTCCACGCAGTTCAGGAATATCGAGATAACGAGAGTCCCCTCAGGCTTCAACAATAGCCAATCAGAGTACTTCCTTGTGATTGCGTGTCGACGCTAGTCTAAGACCCCATCACTGTATTCTCGGTCTGCAAGTCACTTCTCACTGAGTTGTTTTCGCGTGCAGCTGCTCGCCTAGAACTGAAAGTAAACATTAGGAAGGCCACTATCGACATCAAAGCGGCATTAATCATTATGGCAAGATAACCCGGCCATATTGAAATGAGGAGAAATGCAATCAATGGGCCTATCACACCGGAGATTGACATGACTGACTGCAAAAGACCGGTTGCTGTAGATTTCTCGACATTGCGTTCGGTTACGTACTTTAACGCTCCAACATAGAGGCATGCCCACGCAAGCCCAAGTAGAATTTGCGTTGGAAGAGCTTCGAAAATATTTGTGATAAGAGTGAAGGAGGCGAAAGCCATTGCGCTCGTGATTAGGCCAATGGAGATTAGTTTCCTACTGTCAAAACGATCGGTTAGCCAAAGCATGAACACTACTTGAGCTAAGGCATTCGTTGCTTGAATGATCCCAATCATGAACAAATCTGCTCCTTCTAAGCTGAGAAGGAAAAGTGGCCATAGGGTCCAAATGGCATTGGCACTACTATGCCTGATGAGCATCCCGAGATACACTGGGAAGTTCCGTTTAATCGTTTCAATTGGAAATAGCGGAACTTTCACCCGTACTCTGGAAACCGGTGGTAGCGTCAGAGCGCTCAAGAATGCTATCATAAAGAAAAGGGACGAAATCAGGAAAGCGTAGTGAATATCCAGGCCTGCTGCAAAACCAGCAATGATTGTGCCTACTCCCCATCCAACAGCACCAAATGAGGCAAACCTCCCCATCTTCATTTTAGAGTCATGTGCATAGGCTGCCAAAGCTCCTGGATATACACCCACACAGAAGCCAGTCACGATTCTAATCATGAGGAGCATTTCGACGCTATCCGCCAGAAATAGAAATGCAACGCTCAACGCCGAAGCTAGGAGCCCCGCGCGGAGAATGAGTCGTCGTCCATGGATGTCCCCGGCTCTGCCGAAAATGTAACTGGAGATGAAAACAGCTGCGGAGTAAGCGCCCGCAATCCAGGTGACTTGGATATCACTTGCTCCTAGACCTTGGAGAAAAATCGGGAGGTATGTGAAGGATGAGAGTATGGCCGCCCCTGCCATTAGCTGCACAGTTTCCGTCTTCAAACACAGTCACTGGACCGCTAATCTGCCATCCATCTTTTTAACAGTCTGGTCAGGTTGTCGAAGTGGGGCGCAGTTTGAGGTCATAGCAGAAGCAATCATCTCTCTTTCTTAACACCAGATAGGGCCGGTATGCGAAGTGGTTTCAACCAGAACTATGCTTATAGCCACAACTCTGGATGAGCTTGCGCCACTCCCGATTTCGTCCTCAAAAACATCGTTGCAGTAGTCCTTGACCCGCTCTTTGATTTTCTCCTGGACGAGAGTTTCTCTTCCTGCGGGTCCAGGAGCTGCGCACAGGTCCTGAGCAAGTCTAGGATATTCTCAGTCAACTCGATTCCACCTCGTAATCCTTTGAAACAGTCACTCAAGAGATACACAATAGGTGCTGCAATGTCTTGGCATAATACTTTAGAGTCGCTCTATTGACACGCAGCATTGCATCGGTGTTTAGCAATGATCATAACTGTAACAACTGTTGTTGTGCTCGTTCTTGGCGTGCTCTCTCTTGGACTGGCAATGTATGGGGGCTACGTTTCATTATCCATCACGGAGGGATTGGAGGGAAATCAAGAGGAACGCCATGCTGCAGAGCAGCGGTACTACCTATTGGGTATGATAGGAATCATTGTGTTGACCACCAGATTGCTCAACGTTCCCATCTTCTTCTGGATGTTACAGTCTTTGGTACCCCACTGTCCAGGTGCAATGTGTGCCTATGGTGTGGTCAATGTTGCCGCTCCGTACTCCACGATATCTATTGTCTTGAAGATGTTTCTTCCGTTTGTCTATGGCCTATGGCTTGTTGTTGAGCTCGCCAACCGCAATCAACCGGAGCTGCCATTCACACGATATCTGGCACGTTCCTTCTTGCTAGTCCTATTTCCTTTGGTTCTCATAGATAGTGCCGTGGACGTAGGTTTAGTGGCTATGATCCGCCCCATTTACGCTCCATGTTGCTCCAGTGCCTATGATGTAAATCCGCCATTCTCCCCATCTTCGATCTTCGGTCCCGAATTTGGATTACTAGTGATTGCCATTACGGTCACTTTGGCACTCGTCCTTATTGTCGTCCAGTGGTTCGAGGGACATTCAGCCAAAGTTCCTCTCCTTACTGGCCTCCTGTGTTGTGTCGTTGCCCTGCTGTATCTTGTAGCAATTCACGATACTTACGCACCGCTTGTTCTAGGACTACCTACACATCACTGCCCCTATTGTCTCTTTCAGGAGTTTCCTGATACTGCATTCTTCTCCGGCCTCTTCTGGGTTGGCGTTGCGTCTGCAGGCTGGCGCATCATACTGGAGGCTGCCTGGAAAAGGAAGGGTTTGCCATTGGAGAACATAATGCCTCTGAGTGGCCTCCTACTCAAGGTGTCTTCAGTAGCGATTCTCTTCAGCATGGTGAGCATGGTTTCTCATCTGCTTTTGGTGCTGTAATGGAAATACATTCTCCGAACTCCCAAATGACTCACA
>DAOWNS010000054.1 GCA_030642465.1 Candidatus Thorarchaeota archaeon
CGATAAGGTTCTGGTCATGTCATTCAAGGACTTGGAATTCGATGTCAAGATTAGATTTGAGAAGGGGACTGCTACAGTTGAAGAAGGCATGCCTGAAAATCCTGACATGACTGTGACAACTGATAGTATCACAATATTGCAGGTCTTGGACGGCTCTCTCTCCGCAATGCGCGCGTTCATGGGAGGCCGGATAGTAGCAAATGGCTCAACAAGAGACCTGCTCAAGCTGCAGCATCTGCTCAAGGCTCAATAATCAAGCTCGAGTTC
Source organism: Candidatus Thorarchaeota archaeon (assembly GCA_030642465.1). Lineage (GTDB taxonomy): Archaea > Asgardarchaeota > Thorarchaeia > Thorarchaeales > Thorarchaeaceae > WTCK01. The sequence goes on from DAOWNS010000054.1 coordinate 268, forward strand.
CTGCAGAACCTCTTCTGTGGGCCGTCCAGTCTTCCGGTCCCATCTCCTGTAGGAATAGTAATCGTCCAGTTGCCGTTCCAAATTCGGTACAAAGTCGTCAGTTACGTCATCTGGCAATGGGTGGGAGAATAGGGATGGGAGCGTATCCTCCTGAGATTGCAGACCACACTTGAGATTGAATAGACGTTTCAGAGTAACTAGTCTTGATCCGATTGTAAGGATGTCTTCGAGATTCATAGATGTCCCGAGTGCCGTGTTGAGTAAGTTCAGCAAGGTCTGTGGAAGTACAAACGCAAAGTGACACATTATCACTGAGTCGAAAAAGGCTCTGTAGTCCTGCGCTTTTGCCGCAGTAACGCCCTTGTTCTCATCATCCAATCGGTCGGAAGCGACAATTCCAAGGTCACGAACATCTGCACCCATGTCAATGCTGTATATGTCCCCCTCCAAATGGGATGCCCCTCGAGCGGCTACGGCATACACAGTTGCCATGCCTGCGAATGCGCGGGGATCATGACCCGGTATCTCAAGCCCTTTGACATGGAGAGCAGCATCTTCAGCACCATACTTGGCAGCTAAACGCATTGAACCCTCGGCCAGCTCATTACCGAATCCATCACGGTTAGCGATTGCATGGATCAACTCAATCGCCCTGTCAGAGTCCCCCCATTCAAGGTTGTGATCTAATTTCCCTAGCTCCTGCAGTGAGATTGCAAGAGCCAATGTACCACCGGTGCTTATGGTATCTAATCCATATTGATTACAGAGGCGGTTCATGACTGCAATTGCGCGAATATCTGAAATCAGAAGGTTTGACCCAAGGGATGCAATGGTCTGGTACTCGGGACCGCCGATATTCTTGAGATTATGCTCTGGAAGCGACACCTTGCGACCGCATCCTATGGGACATGAATAGCAGGCGATGCGACCTGTTAGAATCTCGCCCAGTGCCTTGTCATTTATTAGGTCAGACTCGAAATCCACCTCTCGGAAGTACTTGATGGGCATATCGTTGAACATCATTGCAATGTCTACATACATTGCCGTTCCAGACTGGCTCAAGTTGGACATCATCTCACGGAGTATTGCCGAGGATTTCTTGGCAATCTCAGCGAATTCCTCAGCGTCACTGAGCGCGATTTCCTTGCTCCCCCCGACTGCAATGGCTTTGAGATTCTTTGATCCCATGACTGCACCCAAGCCGCATCTAGCGGCCGCACGTTCTGCATTCATAATCCCGGCATAGCGAACAAGATTCTCACCGGCAGGACCAATGCAGGCAACTTTCACAGGACCCAAGTCATTCCGAAGGCTCTCCTGAGCCACGTCTGTGGTTGTTCCCCAGATGTCGCTGCCCGAAAGAAGTGTGGATGAGCCTTCATCGATGTGAATCACGACCGGGCGCTTGGCCTTACCTTTGATTACCAGTCCATCGTAACCTGAGAACTTCAGATGCGCACCGAAATGACCGCCGGAATGTGATTCGCCCCAGTAGCCCGTAAGGGGGGACTTCCCACACACAACGTGACGACCTGTACACGGCGCCATTGTTCCAGTAAGGGGTCCAGTCATGAATGTGAGCATATTGTCAGGACTCAGAGGATCGCACGAAACATCCATCATGTTATAGAGCAGCCTGCAGGCGTAGCCAGTCCCACCAAGGAATTGCTTGGTGATTCCCCGGTCCAATGGAATCTCGCTAATCTTCTCTCTGGTCAAATCTACCGCAAGAAGTTGTCCCATATACCCGTTCAATCGTACACCTCAGTAGCCCTTCATCATCTCCCAGAGTGTTGCTTCATCCTCTACAACAGCCTCCGGGAGCTGTGAGGGCTTGCCAGCTTGTAATGCAATCATATAGATTCTGCATGCTCGCTCCAGAAGCACAGCAACGTCAAGTGCTTCGCGCAATGACCCGCCGCAGCAAAGAGCACCGTGGTTTGCTATCAGGGCAGCACTTCTCATGTCCATAGCCTTTACGACCCTCTGGCCCAGTTCCTTGGTGCCTGGCATGGAGTATTGCGTAATACGTATCTCCCCACCAAGCTTGGGCACAATCTCGTCTAGTATTGGCGGAAGAGTTCTGTTCAGAAGAGTCAATGCTGAGGCATAGATGCTGTGAGTGTGTACAATGGCTCGAGCGTCCTCGCGGTTCTTGTAGACTTCAAGATGCATAGGCGACTCTACGCTGGGGTTTCTGTCACCTTCTATGACTTTGCCATCCATGTCAATGACCATCATGTCTTCAGCCGCCATCTCGATATAGCGGACTGAGCTTGGAGTAATCACAACATGATTGTCGACACGGGCACTTGCATTACCAGCTGACCCCTCAACGAGGTCTCTTTGCACCATCTCTGCACATATCTCTAGCAGTTCTTTCTTCGTTTCCTTATACATGCTCAATCACCTTGGTACCAGATTTCTTTCCATCTTGAGTAGTATGGTTTGTATCGTGTTGCGCGTTCATCCGGTTCAATAGAAGGATGCCACTGGACCATGGCTTCCGCCGCTTCCATCAAGTCTGAAAACCAGCCTGCGCCCTTAGCGGCACAAATGGCTGCTCCCAGGAGGCTTCCTTCGGACTGGTCTGGGATTCGGACAGATCGATTCAGCACATTAGCCAGTAGCTGCCCCCAGACGGTTGATTTAGTTATTCCACCGATTGTCTTGATAGCGCTGACTTTCACTTGCGCCTCCAATTGCTCACAGTTCCCCCTAGCAGAGTAGGCGATGTTTTCCAGTACTGCATGAAGAAAACTTGCCGAGTCAAGGGGAGTGACTTGTGGTAAGGCCGGCTGGGGAAAAGACAAAACTGCTTGTCGTACATCAGTGAACCGATGGCAGTCCATTATAGTTGGCCCGAGAGCAGCATACGTTTCATTGCTGCCTGGGGGAATGTGCGCTACAATACCAGACAGGTTGCCTAGAGTGCTCGTGAAACATTGCTCTGGGTTCTCAGACCGCTCACATAAGAACCTGACTGCCCAATCAATATACGATCCCGTTAGACCAGCATTGCTCTCCAAGACCCATCTACTGGGGACAACATGACAACCAGTCCATATCTTCTGACCCTGAGTACAGATAGCTTCCTTCGTGACCAACATCATGGGGGCTGTGCTGCCTGCCACAATTGTGATCTCATCAGCCTTTGCTTCTGCGGCAAGAAGTGCGCACTGAGTGTCTGCGCCTCCTTGCACCACGGGCAATCCTGAAGGAAGTCCGGTTTCCTTCGCTGCTGTAGTTGTAATCTCCCCCACAACAGTCCCTGCATCATGTATCTCCGGTAGGATGCTCATCTCAAGATTCAGGGCATCGACCACCTCAGAGCTCCATTTCCGGCTCCTGACATCAAGAAAACCAGTGGCACTGGCTGACGAGGGGTCTGTTGTGTGTGCTCCGCAGAGCCTGAATGTGATCCAGTCGCTTATTGGCAAGACGTGAGCAATGGATTCATACACATCTGGCTCCTCTTCTTCAAACCAGGCAAGTCTTGCAGGGGCAAACATCATTGGAGGCCAACAACCAGTCAGCTCTTGGAATCGATCTCCCAATGATTCCTCCACAACGTACTGTGTCAACGCGCCGCGGGCATCGATGTTTGGAGTGCCTCGCAGCTCCATCCCGGCTGCATCTAGTATTATCATGCCCATCCTCTGACTGGTTGTGGCAATAGCTTCCAGCTTCGACGATGATGCGGTTTCCGACATAAGTGCCTCTTGCGTTACTTGACATATCTTTCTCCAGTACAGGGACGTATCAATCTCCTTTGCTATGTCAAGGTCAGGAGGAGTTATACTTCCCCAAGACTCTCTTCCGATTCCAACTACTGCTCCCGATTTGTCCACTAGCATGCACCGAACGCCTGTGGTTCCAGCATCAATCGCCGCTACGACCATCCGATTCATCCTTCTACTTCAATACCTCTGGGTTCACAATGTGTTGAGGCATCCCGCCCTTTAGATACGTACGAACATCATTGGCCAGCATCTCAGACTGTCGTTCAACAGTATCAGCTGTGTTTCCGCCGATGTGAGGCGTGATAGTGACATTGTCAAGTTCTAGAAACATATTGTCGCAGTCTACGGGCTCCATTGAAAATACATCTAACCCTGCGCCAGCTATTGCGCCCGATTTGAGGGCTTCAAGCAGTGCGTATTCATCAGTGATAGAGGCTCTCGCCGTGTTGATGAATATTGCAGTCCTCTTCATGAGTTCGAATTCCCTCTTGCCTAACATCCGGTTTGTTTCTTCAGTTGGTAAGCAATGCACTGACACGATATCTGATCTTTTCAAGAGTTCATCAAGCTCGACTCTTTCAGCGCCCACCTCTGTGATTCTGTTATTATCGACGTAGGGGTCTGTGACGAGTAAGCTCGCCTCAAAGGACTGCAGAATCTTAGCCACACTCAATCCGACTTGGCCCAGACCAATCAGCCCGATTGTTCGTCCTTTTAGCTCAAAGCCCGCAGTCGACTTGTACATGCCCGCGAAATCCCCGAAGTCATCGACCAAGAACTCGCGGCGGAGCAACCTATCCGCAGCTGTGATATTGCGAGCTTGATTAAGCATAAGGCACAGTGTCAGCTCAGCCACGGCTCTTGCGTTCCGCCCTGGGGCAGTGATAACCGGGATACCCCTGGCAGTTGCTTCCGTAACTGCGATATTCCGAGGAACACCTCTTACACAACCTATTAGCTTCAAGGTGCTGCCCTTGATTACCTCCTCTTTGACCTCATCGCCCTCAACAATGACTACTTCGTATCCGCCCTTGTTGATGACCTTCAGGAGCGAGTCACCAAGATGTAACTTGCCGGTTTCAAGCCAGCACTGATAGTCTACATCCAAACCAGAAGCACGGAGCGTGCTTAGACCATCATCTGTGAAAGGGGCAGTGACAAGCGCTCTCATGGTCAATACGATCCTAGGAGCAGATGCGACCTACGTGTGTTTTCGACCCTTTAAACATTCATCAAGATAAAACAGCAGGTCTACAACTTGCTCTATGGTCATGCGAACAACGAATTCTTAGAGTAGCAGCTTCTGCAGTTTAAGAAGGTCTGGTACCTCTCCTCTTGTCTTGAGTTTGCCGGATGAGTAGGCTGCCATGGGGCTCTCAGTCTTGTCCATTATGCCGAAGAATGTGACGGAATCCATTGTAACAGCTAGTTCTGCGTCCACTGTGCCTTCTCCTAACTCCAAGAGTTTTGCGTCGCCAATCTTCAAGTAGAAAGATAATTCGATGTCAGGAAAGTAGAACAAGAGTGTCTTGTTGTAATCGCGAAAACGACGCTGAATCTTTGGGTCTTCAAATCGACCTGCAATCTCATTAAGTCGGGAGAGAATCCTGGCTTTGACCATTCTGATGACCAAGAATCTGAGGCCTGAATTTAGTTATATCTCCTGTGCTGTAGAATTGGAGAAATCTACTTGACATGGGCTACATGCACGCTGCACGAAACACAGGGGTCGTAAGAGCGGACAATGGTTTCCAGCTTCTGTGCTATTGTCTTGGAATCGGTTATGCCCTGTTCCAGAAGACCCTCTACCATTCGCCTCAAATCAGCCTCCATCATCGGAAGGTACATAGCTGTTGGAGTGATGATGTTTGCAGCCCTAATTACTCCGTTCTTGCCAATCTTCAGAGTGTATGCCAGCAGTCCGCGAGGAGCCTCGGTAACACAGACGCCAGTTGCGGCCTTGGTGATTTCAATCTCTACTCTGCGCTCATTTGGCTTGATGGAACTAGCCAGCTCATCCGCTATGACCTCAGCTCTGTGTATGTAATGGATCAACTCTATCGCTTGGGCGAGGTTGTTAGATAGAGGATTCTTTGCATCGAGATACTCCTCATAGGTCCGAGCTAGAAGCTTGGCTCTTTTTGAGAGTCCATCGTTAAACAGAGTGAACCTAGATAGTGCCCCAGTCATGAAGGGCTCATCGTTGTATGAGCCATGTTTCGCAAAGGAATGTGGAACAACCTTCTCACTGATGCGCATCTGGTATGCTTTAGCCTTGAACTTGCTTCCATCGCTGGCTTGTATGGTGTCTCCGAACATAGTGTACGTCCCATCGATGGGCTTAAGCGCAAGATGTACTCGCTCAGCTTCTACTTCAGGCCACAGAGAGAAACCCACAAATTGCTCCAGCGCTTCCTCTGCAACGCCATGGAGAGACCTCAACTTTTGCCTCATCGTTTCCCAAGACTTCTTCGGGGGAATCTTGCCAAAGCCGCCTATCAAGGCGTTCTCCTGATGGATTGCTCTTGAGCCTATGACTGTCTGAATATGTGCACCCATGTCCTTGAGCGCGATTGCAGCATTCAGGATATCCTTGTGCGCCCCTTGCATTGAGAACACGTCTGGAAAACCAAGGAAATCCGGAAGAGCAAGGAAGAACAGATGCAGAGTATGGCTCTGGATGAAGTCGCCAATGTATAGCAGCTCGCGCATCTTCATAGTCTGTTCGCTGGGCTCCAAGCCCATAGCGTTCTCAGCGGCCAGCACGGGAGTGATCTTGTGAGCCGCAGCGCAGAATGAACACACTCGAGGAAAGACAGCAACAGCCTCTTCCACATGTTTCCCAACTGCTATCGCCTCGAAGAACCGTGGACCTTCGAAAACGTTGACGTTGACCACATCCACTTTCTTACCGTCGAGAATGACCTCTATGCCTGCTTTGCCTTCAATTCGAGCAATATGGTCAACAGTGATTGGGTGGATAATCTTCTTCTTAGGCATCACTTCTTCCTCCCGAATGCTTTTTCCAGTCGCTCTTCGAGATTCTTATCGTGGGAGCAAAATATCTTCATACGTTCCCGTATGTAATCCTCTGAGTAGCCTTTGTTCTTGAATGTGATTGCCAGGGAATCAAACCACGAATTGTTATGAGGCACTGGACCCCTGCAGCCTATGCAAGGAACACCAAAGCTTGGACATCGCGCCTTGCATCCAGCCACAGTGATTGGACCAAGGCAAGGAGCATCTTGTTCAATCAGTATGCATGGATTGCCCTCAAGGCGACACTCGGCGCACACAGGATAGTCGACTTCTTCAGGATACGAGCCGAAAAGAAATGTGCTCAAGAAGTACATTATCTCGTCTTCTTCTGGCGGACAACCGGCTAGAAAATAATCGACCTTAACGTAGGAATCAATGGGAGCAGCCTGCAAACCCTTGTACTTGATCTTGGAATCGCCGTAGACTGATGCATAGAGTTCGTCGTAGTTAAGGTCGCCTTCAGACCAGCTCTGAACACCGCCGTTCACTGCACATGCGCCCATGGCAACTAGCACCTTCGCGTTCTTTCTGACCTCCTTCAATTCCTCAAGGTCTTTCTCAGTGGAAACCGAACCTTCGACAAAGGCGATGTCTACGGGTTCGTGCATGGAGCTCTTGCTCGACACCATGTAAAAACACTTGAAGTCCACAAGGTTTGCTATTTCCATAATCTTCTGGACTGTAGCCATAACAAGCTGGCAACCGTAGCATGATGTGAGAACGTAAACACCTACCGTTGCCCTGCAGACATCTCTGCACTCCTCGATTATCTCATGGTCGGGGAGCGTCATCTTCGAGCGTTCCATTAGATCAACCCCGGAATACTGATGATGTCGTAATAATCGAACACAGGCCCGTCTTTGCAGGTATACTTCCACGACGTGGCTGTACCAATGTTGCAGTGTCCACACTTGCCAACCCCGCACTTCATGCGACGCTCAAGATTAACGAAAATGTACCGTGGATCATAACCTAGTGCAATCATCTGCTCGAACATTGACTTGTACATGCGAGGCGGCCCGCAAAGCGCTGCCGTGCACTTAGTGGGGTCAACATTTACTTTGTCTAAATGCGTTGGTGCTCGTCCCGTCAAACCACCCCAATCAGGGTCTCTAGTAGCAGTCTGAATGATTTCAATATTCTCAGCTGTTGCGATATCCCTCATTGCCTTCAGCTCTTTTGCAAAGAGCAATTCCTTGCCCAGCTTTGAGCTGTTGATGATTGTGATGTTGCCAAACAGCCAGCGGTTGTCTAGTGCGTAGAGGAATACCGACCTGAGCGGGGCCATGCCAAGTCCGGCAGCTACGAGGAGTAGGTCCCTATCATGGAATCGGTCCATTGGGAAGCCATTTCCGTAGGGTCCGCGAATTCGCACCAAAGCACCGGGCTTGAGCTTATGAATCTCAGAGGTGACACGGCCCGCCTCGCGTATGCAGAGCTCAAAGAAACCCATCCTTCTAGCAGAGGAACAGATTGAGATTGGTACCTCTCCATGGCCAAGGAGTGAGAGCTCTACAAACTGACCAGGCATGAACCGCCAAGACTGAGCTATCTCAGGGTCATCAAAACGAAACAGGAAGAGCTTCTCGTGTTCAGTTAGGCCGTATACTCTCAAGAGACGACACTTGTGGGTTTCGTACGTTTTCATTGGGTCGGGCTTCGACATCTAAGCTCCACCTCCAGTTCCGTAGACTTCCAGAAGATTCTCTTTGAACTGGATATCTGCCGGGCAGAAGTAGGTACATCTACCGCAACCTACGCAGTATGAGGTTGTGGTGGTTTCGCAGTAGGCGTTCTTGCACTGATAGCGATTGAGGAAACGGTCCTTCTTCGTTGGTCTAAAGTTGTGACCGCCTGCCACAAGCCCGTGTGATCTGAATTGGCAGGAGTCCCAGAATCGGATACGCTCGCCCCCAGTCCCATCAAGAGTTGGCAGGTCTTTGACCTCATAGCAACGGCACGTCGGGCACGTAAGTGTGCAATTGCCACAACCAAGGCACTTGTCGCTCTCACGCATATACATGGGATGATCGAGGTGCAGTTCAAGACGATATCTCATATCATCCCAGTTTCCTTGAACTGTGAACATGGACCTCCGTTTGGCCTCGAATTTAGCGAAGTTATCCTTGTCGTCGCTTGAGATTTCCTCGAAGTACTCCGGTGAGTTCTCGATTAGCTTATGTCCGGTCACGGTTCCCACACGAACTAGATAGCCGTCGGGGAGTGGATGTAGGAAGAGATCGAAACCAGCGTCGACGAAATCGGTGCGGCGCACACTGCAGAAGCAATACTCGTC
>DAOWNS010000128.1 GCA_030642465.1 Candidatus Thorarchaeota archaeon
ATATCACGAATCAGGTGATGTCACGTCCTGACGCTTTCTTTGGTGATCCAACAACTCCTGTCGGTGGACATGTTATGGCTCACGTACCTCAGACACGCTGCTATCTAAGAAAGTCCAAGGGCGAACGTAGGATTTGCAGACTTGTGGACTCACCAAATCTTCCTGAAGGTGAAGCCATCTTCAGGGTATGCAAGGATGGCATTAGGGACGTTGAGGGGATAAACCCCTAGGATAGATGGCCCGTCACGGGCCAAATCTTGCTGACTCCATAATCTTGTTAATCTCGCGCGTCCAATTCTCAAGACCGTCTGGATTTCCGGGGTATTTGGCATAGTGGCGATCCACCTTTTTCATCAAACCGGTCGCCTTCTGCAGTTTCATTAGGAGTTTAACCCGTGAGGCACCTCTTTTTACACGACCTATCTTGTTTCTCACGCCAATTGATAATCCATCACCACGATTTGCGGCCATTAGGTCGGTTGCTTCAAGCAAGCGCTTCTCGAATCCATAGTTCATATCCTCGTCACTGATTGCTTGGAGAAGCCTTTTGAATATCTCTAGAGAAGCTAGCTTTCTTCCAAATCCACGAAGGTACAGTGTATTGTAACCCCACAGGCCTCGTGCGCTCAAATCTCTCCTCGCTATGGCCTGTTTTGCTACTTCGCCCAGGATTATCCCAGCTCTCATTCCTGCCCCAATACCTCCACCGTGTATGGGATTGACCTGCCAAGCGGCATCACCTACAAAAGCTACTCCGTCTGTCACTAGGCTCTTCATTGGCCGCCTGACTGGCACTGCTCCTCCTCCGCTTTCCAATACAACCGCGTCATGCAACAATGGGTTTTGTTTCTTGAAAATCTCGAAATGGCTCTTGGGCGATGTTTTTCCCTTCCCCCCAGTGATTCCAACGCCTGCGTTAATGGTCTTTGGTCCTTTAGGAAACACCCATGCATAACCTTTCGGAGCGGCATCGCCACCTAGGTATACACGTGCCACCTCCGGCTCTGCCATTGGGTTCTTCAGGTCCAGTATCTCTCGGTAACATAATGCGACATCTTCCTTTGCAATATCGCGTTCAACAAGTGGGTCATCCAGTTTCTTTCTAATTGCTCCAGCGAAACCGCTTGCATCCACTACCAGTTTGCAGCTAAGTGCCATCTTCTCGTCGGTGTGGCGGTCGAGATACACTACTCCAGCCACCCTCTCCTGCAATAGGATTGGCCCAACAACGTGAACTTCCGGCTTAAAGATCACTCCCACCTGCACCGCTCTTTGGAGCAGTCGCTGTCCAAACAGTGGTCTGTCAATTGTCCAGCCATCGAATTCATCCCATCCCCTTACCCTCAGCTCGTTTGACATGTTGGGCGGATAGACGTCCGCACCCTTGACTTCATATGATATTTCGTTGCTGCGTGGTGGCTCGATTCCTGTGAACTCGAAGTGTGACTTACTGATCTCATCCCCACAGACCTTTTTCCCAATCTCCGATTCTGGCCTGCGATCAAGAAGCATGGTCTTCAATCCCAGTTCGGCACACCGTTTTGCAGTAACACAACCAGCTGTTCCTGCACCAACTACTATTACATCGGGTCGCTTCAATGTGATTCGGGCTTTCAGAAGTTCGCAATGATATAAACGCATGCGTCACAACAATGCGTGTTGGGTGTTCTTCTGGACTTGCTAGTCATGTCTGAACTCAATGGCCACAATCGAGATGATTACAATGGCTACTATAAGCATTAGTACAGGCGGCATGTAGTTCAAGAACACCTCGAAGTAGTAGAGAATCATCGGAGGGTCGATGATGATGGAACCAAGATGCGCGTATACTATGAAGAAGCCGTACACAGCAAATATGGGGTAGAGAATGGGTCCTCCGCTGATGATTAGGAGAAGAATGATCGCAGCCAGCTTGCTCTTTGTGGGGTCTAGTAAAGGGATTGGGATGGTTTCGTCATCGTCGAATCTGAAGTAGTAGCTAATAAGAAAAGATGGCATTCTAATTCTAATCAGTTGAAGAATCTGGATGCTCAACTGTATTGTAAGCAGAGATACCGTGTGTATCAACATGTAACCAAGAATAATGGCGTTGATGATCGGTATGTTGTCGGCGAATATCTGAAGGCTCTCAATCACACCAAGCAGAACTAAGAAGTTGATGACCAACAGCAAGAAGTGAGCCAAAGCCCCTTTGACGATTTGCCCTCTCTGAACCATTGGCACCAGCTCATATCTGAGAGTATTTCACGTCGTCTTAAAGGGTTTCGATTGAGATGCACCATGGAACCCAGGTTCCATCGGACCCAGCTTCTTCTGTTTATCAATCGCCCCAAGAACCAGCTCACTGAATAGCGTGTCTATATTTTTCCCACTCTTTGCCGAAGTTTCATAATGCAGAACATCTAGCCACTCCTTCACCATGTCGCCTGCTTCAGGCGGCACAAGTCTATCTGGCCTGTCTATTTTGTTTGCCACCACAGCAACAACGGCATTGGGGCAGACTGTAATGAACTTCGTAAACCACTCGCCGATATCTAGAAATGTTTGAGGACGAGTAACATCATAGACGATTATTCCCATCGATGCGCCAGCCATGTAACGTCGACGTAGTTCGTTGTACGTGGGTTGTCCTGCCAGATCCCATAGAACAACTCTTGCTGTGATCTTATTTCCCTCGGATGAATCAACCTCAACTGTCTTGAGCGCGAAGGTCGTGCCAATCGTCATGATGTACTGCTCGCTGAAGCTGTCCTCTGTGTATCTCTTAATGCAACTGGTTTTGCCGACTGCCCCATCCCCGAGGGCAACTAGCTTAAACATGTGCGATACTGGTTCAGAGTTCAACTTCTTGCCGTCCTAGATTCCGCTCTTGAGGATTCTCAATCTTTAACATTTAATGCTTCTGTGCGTGTGTCCTCCCAATCTTGTTGGTGTGCGTTGGTACTCATCAGACAAAGCCTTTTTTGCTAGGATTCTCTCAATTTGTTGCCAACTATGAATAGGTGACATCAATGGCAGAGCAGTTCCTGAGCCGACTTACTGAGATAGAATCTAGCATCGCATCACTGGGTGAAACACTCAAGCGGATGGTAACACTCCTTAGTGCACTTAACGAGATCAAGTCTGAAGTCCGGATAGCAACGGAACAAGTCATGACGGCTATCCAAACAATCCCTCAAGCGCAAGCACAAGCGGGGATTCAGGAGAAGACCATAGCGGCTATTAGAGGCGACCTAGCAAATTTCAGTACTTCAGTCAATTCTACATTGGATAGTTTCCGCCAGGAGATACAGACAATGGTTCAGAACATTCCCGCACCAGTTTCTGCTCCAACTATCGTTCCTGCCCCTACTCCCCCCCCAGCACCCGCCCCTGCTCCAGTTCAAGTTGTTCCTGCACCAGTTGAAGATTCCATTGCTGCGGGAGGTTCCGTGTCACCCCATGCAGGCATGCAGATTGCCGCCCAGCTTGAAGCATTGGTTGTGACACTGAAAATGGGCTGCAAAGCCGGGACCGTTTTGGATCAGATGGCCTCCTCGAAAGCGGAGATAACCAAGATTGTACCAAGTGATCCAATAATGGTAAAAATCGACAAGTGGAATGGTATTGTGGCCACTGTGCCCCGCAGAAAGGAACTACAGGCCCGAGATATTTTGAAGATTAAAAAGGAAATAAAGAAGGAAATCAAGCGCTACCAGCCGGCTTAGTAATCGCTTCCGCTATCTGCAATCATCTTCATCGTGGCCAAAACTCGAATAACGTCAGTAGCGGTTATTATCCCTGTGATGGCATCACCAACAACCACAGGAATGTGCCTTCTTCCACTCTGATGCATTAGGGCGACGAGCTGCCCCAAGTCTGCTTCAGGGCTTATGGTGACCACAGGCGTTGTCATTATATCTGCGAGCACCATCGTTTGATAGACCTCCTTGGAAAGAAGATGTGCTCCAATCAAATCACGTTGTGCTACCATGCCTGCAAGAACATCTCCCTTTGTCACAACAAGACAGCCGATGTCTTCTGCAGCCATCACTCGAGCCGCGTCGGTCACTAGGGTCGACGCCTCGGCGGTGATGATCATCTTGGTCATGAAGTCACTCACTAACACTTTGATTCTCTCCTGCTGATTATTGATGATTAGGTGAATGTCAAGTAGCTAGGTTGCTACCTCGACCTAAGCCTCTCTTAAGAACAATCTCAGCAACTTTGGTGAAAACATCAGCGACTTTGGCTCCGGTCTTTGCAGAGGTTTCATAGTAATCGGCTTGGAACCAGTCCCGTAACATCCATCCGGGCTCGACTGGCACAATCCTCTCTTCTTCCAAGTCGACCTTATTTGCAGCGACGATGACTGCTGCGTCAGGGCATGTTTCCCGAAACGCTTCGAACCAATTGTTGCAGCTCATGAAAGTTTCTGGCCTAGTAACGTCGTAGGCTATTATTGCAGCCGATGCCCCCTTCATGAATTGACGTCTCAACTCGCGGTATGTTGCTTGGCCGCCCATGTCCCATATCACTAGGCGGACATTGCGTTTCGTACCGTCTTCACCAACGACAGCAACATCCTTGGAAGCAAAAGTGGTTCCTATGGTCTGTTTGTATTCCTCATTGAACACATTCTCAGTGAACCTTCTGAGAAGTGAAGTCTTGCCTACAGTAGCCTCTCCCAGCAGTACCACTCTATACTTGAACCCAGTGCTTGTGTCATCAACATCGACCGCTGATGGCTGCATCTCAGTCATTCGAATGGTACCTCATTGCCAGAACTCAATTTGGCCTTGTTCAACAAGCGCTCTCTGTGTGTTCTTATATCTTTTCTGCGGGGATTCTCGTCGGAACTAGATGGGGCTTACATTGCCCACGTACCGCTTTTTGGCAACTTCATCTCGAATGCCACCACTGGCATTCCTATGCCGAAATTATCCAGCACCTCTGGTGAAACTTCGCCAAAAACCCCCACGAGTTCTCCGTCTATTAGGATTTTCCCAGATCTCCCGTCAATGAATTCGGGAGTCTTCTCAGCAGCGAACTTGATTCTGCTCCCAAGACCCAAGTTGCGCAGAATGAATCCTACTTCCGTGAGCATCTCAGTGATATTGACACGAGTGTCAGCGACCAAGCGGCATACATGTGGAACTTGTTTCGTTCGTGTCTGTTCTCTTTCGTCAGGTATGACAACATCTCCCACCTCAAAGATACGTTGAGGATAGTCCGCATGCTGATTCTGAGAAACAAAATCTAGAAGCACCGGCAGAAGTGAGTTTCTGAGAACTGAATAATCTCTGCTCTTTGGATTACCGGTGACAGTCAGCGGCTCATTCCTTAGCATTTTCGTATTCATAATCTCAGGAGATGTCATGACATAGCTCTTGATTTCTTGATACCCCGTGCCAACCAACAGGTCTCTAACCTTGTTCTTGAGCCGAGTGATGGGCAGCAGTTTCCCTGACATCGCTGTCTGTGGGATCGAAGGTTCGATTCTATCAAAGCCATATCCTATTGCCACATCCTCTATCAGATCCACTGGGTGGAGAACGTCAGTGCGATATGCTGGAACCTTGACTTCTAGAATCCCTTTTCCCTTGATTCGTGCGTCGTAGCCCATCTTCTGCAAGCAGTCCACAGTTTCCACATCTGAGAGTGAAAGCCCTGTGAGTTCGATAACATCCTTGACTTTCAGGCGCATTTTCTTCGGCGTTA
>DAOWNS010000210.1 GCA_030642465.1 Candidatus Thorarchaeota archaeon
GCACGATTGAAGATAATGGCACAGCTATACGTAGTTGAGAGTGCGGACTTCATCTTCCTGATGCGTCGGACTCAACTGACTTGGGGAAACCTGTCTTCTCACATGAGTAAACTTGAAACTGTAGGTTACATAGAAGTCGAGAAGGAGTTTGTCGACAAGAAGCCACACACGATCCTCGCACTCACTGAGAAAGGCAAGGCAGCCTTTCAGAGTTACAGGAAGATCATGCAGCAGGTTCTCAATGAGATTCCGGAATAGTCTTGGGCACGGGTCACTTGCCTCTCAAGCCCTCACAGAATGCAAGGACATTCTTGCCCAGATCCTCGAAGTTGTACCCCCCCTCAAGTAGCCCATATCTGCGTCCCTCGCATCGTTCCACAGCAAATTCGTGCATCAGATACCCTATTCGATTGACTGAATCTTCCATGAACCTGCCTGTCTTGAAATAGTAGCACACTGATTCCTTGGCCTGAACAAGACCTAACTAGTCGAAGAAAGCATCCCATTCCGGACGAGCCGTAAGCCCTTCGTGCTTGAGATCGTCCATAATTTGGACTACCTTCTTAGGTCGACCAGCCATCCACCTGACGACTGAGTCTAGCTTGCGCGGATGGTCCGGGGGTGCTAGCAATGCCAGTCTAATCAAGTCTTTAACCGAGGCTACCCTTGCAGTCCACTCCACACTCACCCGGTCCGATTTCAAGCTATGCTTGACTTGCGCTGGACGAAGCACAATACCAACGCCGAGCCTTTCAACAACCTGCTTCTCATCTTCAATTAGACGGCAAAGGTTGCCTAGGACCTTGTTATATAGCACTCTTGCTCCGCTTGAATAACTGGTTCTACTATCCTTCATCATTTGGTCAATCCTTCCCCACGACAACGAATGTGTCACGTAATTTCTCTGGTCACCCTGGACTCGAGTGACCTTTCGTCGCCCGTATTTCAGAAGGAACTCTCTCACTTCGCGTTGATTATCTGCTAGCTCAATGGTGCGCGACCAAGATGCTGTGCTATTTGCGAAGTTGCCATCTTCTGGAAAAAGCTGTTCCGTGTAGTTTCGACACACCTCGAATGAACCAAGTCTGATTTCTTTAGGCAGACCTCGATTGTTTCTGGACTTGTCACCCTGAAGGAAGCCCCAGAATCTGAAGACATCCGCCATGACTTTCGGGAACCGTAACTGCGTCGCTCTTGTTGCATCGTCAGCTCTCCAGATGTCAACATCACCAAATTTCCGGAAATGATGTTCAACCCTCTCCAATCGTCTGCGGTCACGTTCGTAGTATGAAGCGCCCCCATTAGAGATACTACCATCGCTGTTCATGATAGCCCCCATTATGGCTCGCAAGTTGTCTACTTCCGGGAATTCTGGGTTGGCAATACAGCCACTCACCTGTCCTGTTCCACTTACCTTGCTGATTTGATGTTTGATGTCTTTGAGTGTCATGCCAACCGAGTCAAGCAAGAAATGCAGGCTTTCTCCATTGAGATAGGGTAGGTTAGGTTTCAAGTCACTGTTCTCACCAGTCTTGGGGTTGATTCTCCCTGTGTAGTCTGACATCTGCCGAATTAGTTTGGAGAGCTGATTATTGTTCTCAATTGCAAGAGAATGTCGACCAGATTCCACAATTCCCCTCTTTGCCTCATACGTTCTGAAATGAAAGTGGTGATGAGCATGTGCATTCAACCAGGTGTTTCTGCTTGAGTCACGAATCCTAAGATACAATCTATCACCAAGAGTAGCCACCCTTAGGCATTTGCGGGAATTTTCTACAAATCCAATCTGATCATTCACGAGCTGCTCAACCTTTTCGCGGCTTGCTTTGATCGATTCAAGGAATCTGGGAAACCGACTGAAGTCAACTTGGTGAACTCCTGTTGACTCCAAATCAGGATTGACACTAAGCATGGCTGCAATCAGTCTACAGACCTCTTCAAGCGTGAAATCGCCTCCTGCAGCCATCTGCCTTTCGATTTCTTTCCCATGAGGAAGAGTGAATTTCTGATTGCTCACATCCCTGACCCGAGCTGATGAATCCCCCCGGGTATCTTTCTCATTCCGACCTGTTAGCTTTTCAATCTTTGAGATGAGTCTAGCCTTGTATTTTCCCGAGTAGTAGTTCTTTGCACTGGTAGTCGAGATGCCGTACTCATCAGCCAGCCTCTTGTACAGGTCTTCATTTCCAACCTGAGGAAGCTCTCCTCTTTGCCTTCTTCGGATGATTTCAAGATAGGCCAATGAACGACGATACTGTTCAGGAAAACGGGGGTTCTGATTGAGTTCTGGGAACATCCCTAGTGCTCTGTCGATGTCATCTGCAGAGGCCAAATCATTGGTTTCTCCAACACCCACACATGCCATCTTATGGTGGACAATCGCAGGTTCATCTGTCAGTGCGTCGCGTAAGCTTTTATTAAACCTCTCCATAGTTCTTCGGTGACGGGAGTCCTCCTCATCAAGTCTTGCTAACTTTTCAATCAGCCTAGGCCGATTACGCTCCGTATACCAAGGCTGAATGGTCGTGTATGGAATTCCATACTCTGCTGACAGTCGCTTATACAGCTCTTTGGAGCCTTTCTCACAAAGTTTTCCGCTGTCCTTACGTTCCATTATGTCGAAATAGGTTGCAGCATAGTAATACATCTTCTCAAAGCTCGCGTAGTTTCTCAAGTGTGAGTGGCGTTCAAGCACTCTGTCAGCATCTTTTATTGACCCAACCCGACAGATACTCTCTGCAGACTTCTTGGTCCCTTGAACTTCAATTTCGTACGTTTTGACTTTGCTTTCCTTTTCTACCGGCGTCGAGTCAGTGAATCGAGGGAAGCTAGGCGGCTTTTTTCTTGCCTTTTTCAATTCATGTCTGAGCTTTCCCGACTCCCTTATTCTGTCCTTTTGACTGCCATCCTCCCCAAGATATTCGCTGCTGTTGTTCTTCTCTAGGGAACCCGTGTGTTTCTTATAATGTGTAGAATCTCTCAGCTCGTCGACTTGTTTCTTGTGTTCAGTGAACCTCTCTGCCGCAACCTGCTTAGATCCCAAATGACTCTCAAAGCCCCGAACAGCTTTGGCAATGTGCCCTGAGCCAGCTCTGAGGGTAGCCGACTCGGGTTCTCCACCTCGACTAGACATCTTTGCCATTGTCGCTATCTGAGCCCTATCTTCAGATACTCTCTTATCAAGCCAATTCTTGTGGTTGGCATGGAGCATCCCAGCTATGTCATGAACGTCTGGCTCTATGAATGGCTTGCCCTTGAGTTGCATCTGACGGCGCAAATGCCTAGCCACTGCGGGTTGGATTCGGTTGGCAACCTGAAATGCCTTGAGTTTTCTCTCGACATCTCTCTTACATTCATTTAATGAGTCATGCTTCGGAGTGTTGTCACTTGGCGAGAAATTGCGTCTACGGGGCAAGCCCGTCCCCTCCGTCCAGTCCTATCAGCTTTGACGATGAATCCTGAAATGTTACAATTAGTTCCGCAACCAAGTCCCAGCTAGGTAATCGACCTGGCGGGCCATAGGATGCACATGTAAAATCCAGTAACTGCCATGCAATCTCATGAGGTAGCAAATCCATGCAATCAAGATGAGTGGCAAAGTAGGCGAGAAGATTCTCTATCCAGTAGGGGGATGATTCCTTTCCAGTACTCTGAATTGCTCCAGCGTGGAACCTCATGAAGTCACCGTCTTGAACTACATCATCTAACAGGACTGCGGTGGAAATTGCAATCATATTGGCCCTTTCCAAGTATGACCTAGTAATCTTGGTGATCTCGATGATGCGGGTCACGATGCTCGTGGTGCTGGTCAATGGCAGTATCCCAATCTGGAGTATAGCTAGTCCTTAAAGAGCACCACAGAAGTTGTTTATTGGATTACTCAGACTCTTTGACAGTACCCGCAATGACCGTTCAACATTCAGACCCCCCGAAGACCTTCACAAAAAGCTAGAATGTTCTTGCCGAGATCTTCGTGGTTGTAGCCTCCTTCCAACAAACCATATCGACGA